>JAUSNX010000009.1 GCA_030656015.1 Methanobacteriaceae archaeon | reverse complement strand
TGATGTTTGATTCACGTCAGTGGCGTGAATTCCACTAAAGCTTAAAAAAGCTAAACATAATGATAATACGAAAACTAGATTTAATTTTCGCGAAATTTTACCGCCTCCATATCAATGCCACTTTAAAAAGTCCAGATTATTGAAAAAAGTTCAACAATAATCATATTGACTAAATAAAGGTCACACTGATATCATCATATCATCTTTGACTTACCATATAAAGATTGTGGTTCAAAATCAAGAAAAGGGCCGTATTTGTGCCTATTAAATCAAATAAGACTCAATTAGAGCTTTTTTTATTGCAATGTAATGGAAAGGACTCCACCATACCCTATTTAAATAAAATCCTCCAAGTAAGAGCTTTTTTTGAGAATAGGTTATTGTTTCAGGCCAAATATTATACATGTGTCATGGCCTATACTTGCCTCAGTGGAGATTTAGAGGCATGTGTTAAAATAATGCACCATATGCCTTTTTTATTTATTACGATATGTTTTAGTCTTTTTATTTATAAAATAATGGGATTTTAGCATTATTTGATATTTTTTTTAATTGTTAGGGATTAACAATATTGACTTCAAAAAAAATTTCAATAATATGAAATAAAAATAGAAAATATTTAATTTTTCTTCATGACTTCTTTTTCAGCCCTTAAAGATAATTTCAGCAGCTTTTTGTCAACTAAAATAAACGAGGATATATAATTCCAGACTACGCCCATGCCCCAGAAGGTTATAGGAAAAATGACCCACAGAAAATTAGGAGTGAATATAAGATTAATAATAGCTGAAACAGCATTTATAGATAAATAAATGGCCAAATGTATGTAGAAACTTCTGGCCCGGTCTGCTTTGGCCACTTTATGTTATGATTCTTGGTATTCTTCTAGAGATATGTTTTTGGACATTATTTTCTCACCAATACAATTTATTATCAAATATCCTTAATATTATTGCTCAATAAATTATTGAAAATAAGAATTAATATCAATTTTAATTCAAAAAAAAATAATAAAAAAATAGTGATTTAAATAATTCTAACCAATATTTTGTCAATATGGTGGCCATCCATATCTACGATTTCAAATTCAATGTTTTCCCACTGGAATATTTCTCCAGTATCTGGTACCTTACCAGTGTAGCTCATTATAAAACCACCAATAGTATTGAAATTACCTTTATTCTCATCAGGAAGCTTTTCAATATTCAACACTTCCTTAAATTCTTCTGCTGATAAATAACCATCTACCAACCACGATCCATCCTTTCTAAGAACGGCTTTAGGTTCGTTTGGTTCATCTAAAGAGGGTATATCTCCAACCAACGCTTCTAATATGTCGTTGAGTGTTATTAAACCTTCTATACTCCCATATTCGTCCACTACCATGGCCATATGCACGTAGTTTTTGTTTTCTTTGAGAAGGTTTAATACATCTAAAATAGGCAGAGTTTCTGGTATAACTAAAGGTTCCTTTAAATTGGACTCAATATTGATTTCTTCTCCATTTAAAATTGATCCTAGAATGTCTTTAGTCTGAACAACACCTAAAAAATTGTTTAATTCATCTTTACCCACTGGAAAAATAGATCGTTCACTACCAATTATCTGTTTTTCAGCTTCTTCTAAGGGATCATCCAGGTCTAACCATATGATCTCTGTTTTGGGTGTCATCAAACTGCCAACTTTTTGCTGGTCCAGTCTAAAAACTCTTTTAATAATATCTTCTTCTTCCTTTTCCACAGTTCCGGCTTTTAGACCTTCCTTAATAAGGAGTTTGATTTCGTCTTCAGTTACTTTATCACTGCTTTCTTTTTTGGATCCAATTAAACGCAATAGTGAATCGGTGGAAAAACTTAAAAGAGAAACCACGGGGCTGGTGATTCGGGATAATATCAGTAATGGTCGGGCTATCTTAACTGAAATCTTTTCAGGATTATTAAGTCCTATCCTCTTAGGAACCAGTTCTCCGACTACCAGTGAGAAATAAGTAATTATCAAAACCACAATGATTATACTTAATGTGTCACTGTAAGGTGCTAAAAAGCTGAAACCACTCAAATAATTGTTTAAATAAATGGAAATCGTGGCACCACCAAAGGCACCTGCTAAAATTCCTATCAGAGTAATCCCAATTTGAACTGCTGATAAAAATTGGTTGGGAGACTCTAATAATTCTAGGGTGATATCAGCACCTTTATTTCCGTCCTGACTCATTTTTTGCAGTTTAATTTTTCGAGAAGATATAACTGCTATTTCAGACATGGCCAACATACCATTTAATAAAATAAGCATTCCAATAGCAAAAATTTCTAAAAATAGATTACTCATGATTATCCTCTTACTTTAGGTTATTTAAAATATTTATTAATTTAAATTTATTAAATTATTGATTTGATTAATGAATTAATGAAAAATAGTTCTTAATTTTATAATCCTTTTGTTGGTCTTAATTTATTAATTTATCTGATTTAAAGAACTATTCCTCCCATTAAAACTAAGGGGATGTTCAATGTTAATAATCAATGTATCTGAATTTTTTCTCCATTAACATGACTATTCCAAAGGCAATTAATCCCAGTACTAAGGAAATAACGATGGAACTGGTTTCACTTAAATCAATCTTTTGATAAGGCAATCTAAGGGTACCCAACATTAACCCCACCAGAAAGGACATGGTAACGTGTTCATGATGTCTAAGTAAATAATCCAGTAATCTTGAAAATGAAAGTATCCCAATCAGGGCTCCGGTCATGAAGGTTACGATTTCTGTAATAGATAAACTGTTCAGGGCGTTGATCATGTACTCGTACTGGTTTAAAAGCAGTAAAAGGAAGGCCCCGGATATTCCAGGTAATATCATAGCACAGATGGCCAGCATACCAGAAAAAAAGATAATAGGTAGGGTGTGATTGGCTGAAATAGGATTCAAGCCTACGAATATAAAGGCGAAAACAAATCCAATAATTCCGAAACTGAGGTTCTTCACTGAGAAACCTTCTATTTCTGAATAAACAATGTAGGCCGAGGCCAGAATTAAACCAGAGAAGAAGGCATAGGTGAAAGCTGCATAATTAGCTAATAAAAAACTCATTAACTGGGACAGGGTCAATACAGCCAATCCTATTCCCATAAGTAAAGGAATAAATAGCTGGAAATCAACTTCTTTTTTTAATATACTCCACGATTCTTTAAATTGGCCTTTTAAAAGTGGTTTTAGAAACTTAAAGTTTATTTTACTGATGGAGTGTACTAAACGCTCGTATATTCCAGTAATAAGGGCTATGGTTCCTCCAGAAACCCCGGGCATGATATCGGCGGTTCCCATGAAGAGACCTCTTAAGAAAATAGATAGGAAATTTTTTAGTTTTCTGTGGTACTCGGTCATTTATAATCTCCAAAATAGCTAATATGAATAAATTAATATTTATTTTTATTTTTTGTAAATTATGATTTATTCTGATTAGATAAATTTGTTTAATATATTTATTGTATGAAAAAAGAAAATATGAATTAATTAATATTTAAAAAAATAAAAAATTTATCCTAGAAATCCTCTTAAATGTGCTGCTTCCAATATGGTTTCACCAATATTTTCTGTTTTATTTGCTTTTAAAGAAGACAAGATAACATCAGTTAACTCTTCATGATTTTCATTTATTTGAATAGTTTCAAGTAAATTTTCAATTAAATCATTTTTTCTAAGAGATTCAGGTAAGAATTCAGTTTTGGGATTAAAAAATTTAAGAGCATCCTTTAAATCATCTTTAAAATTTAAATAAACTTTTTCTATAAATAATAAATCATCATCATCCAGTGCATTCAGTCCCAATATTTCTGGAGGTAATCCTAAAGAATAAAGGGCACAAGTAAATGTTATGACTCTAGGTAATGAAATTCCATCAATATTACGTGCATAACCAAAAAGGCCAATATGTAATTTTCTTTTTCTCCTACTGGGAATATACTTGGCTATTTGATTTATTGCTGGAGCAAGTTTTAGTATTTGTCTTTGATATTCATTACCGTACTTTTCCAATATAGCCAAACATCTTTCCTCGTCAATTTCTGCAGGAATAGTTGTTTTTCTTTCATTTAATAATTTAATAGCTGATATGACCTCTTCCGGAGGATTATCATATTTAAATGAAGATTGAATGGTAAATGTATGGGCGTTGGGATATTCCTTTGAAATCCTCTCTACAGTTTGAGGTCTTAAATTACCCCGGAAGGGCGCTGAACCTATACCAATTATAGGGTATATTTTCACACCAATTTCTGTTTCTAATTTTCCCAGTCTTTGTAGGGCGGTCTTATTTAAAAGAAGTGCACTTATAAATCCATAATTCATGGCCGGGTCAGATCTTGCTAAGAAAACTCTTTGATAGTCTACAGACTTATCCTTTAAATAATCCCGAGTCATATTATGGGCATTAAGCATGTTTTCCATATCTTCAAAGAGCGGAATTACATTAATTTTTTCAGGTTTAAATTCACCAATCCATTCGGCTATAGTTATATCTCCTTTTTTGAATGGTTTGGTTTGTTTACCCACAACAAAATCGTGGTAATATCGGTAAATTCTGTCAAGGCAGTCTGAAGAAGCGGTCATGGGTAAAATTACCTCAAATACTGGCACATTATCTTTCCCGTAAAATAGTTTAGCGGCGTCAAATGAACGAGGTATACTTTCCAGGGTTTCCAGCAAAATCTTGGCTTCTGCCTTTTCAACTGTAGGGTTGGGAACTCTCAAGGTTATAAAATCATCTTTACCTAAAATTCTTTCATTAAAAAATGATCCATATTTGGTAAGTAGTTTTTTAACCACATAATTATCTACTTCTTTACCTTCACAATCCCACATTTGTTCGTTGCAGCCTAAATGAGAAAAGACATAGTAGGCTTCTGTTATCTCGTCTTCACCACTCAGTTCAGGATCTGTTGAAAAAAAGGGTGGATTCACATTATCCGGATGTTGAGTACTCATGCATCGTGGTATTTTCATAATTAATCCCCCTTAATTCAGTTATCTTTTGCACTGAAAATTTCTCAGAAATCCATATTCCTACTATTTTATTAGAACCTTTTAATTTTTTAATTCTTTCTACCGCCAACATAAGTTGTTTTTTATGTGTTATATTATCTACTGGATTTCCTAAACAGTCGTAGTGCCCAGCAATAAAAATATATTCAGATTCATGTTTATCTACAGAAATTTCCAATTTATTTATAATATCACTGATATCTGAATTTAAATCTGCCAATACTCCGTCCATTCCCGGTTCGGTTATCATATCAACAAAGTCAACTTCATAATTTTCTTTGATCCATTGAATTACAGGCAACTGTACTCTACCATCCATGCAGTTAAGACATACTGCAAATCTATTTGTCAAAAGGTAGTTCTCCTTTAATATCTTTTAAAATCTCCTTCAAGGACATTACATCTTTGAACCATTCATTCCCAGTTATTTCATTGGTACAGGAACAATAAACCTGTGAAATTAAATATTTCAATTTTGGAGGGAGATTTTCCGGCTTTAGGCTGCAATTATCCTTCCAATTTACTCTATCTTTTTTTTTCGCTTCTTCAGTAGCACACTGCCAGGCGGTATCCCGATAGTAAATCCTTGTGATTTCTTTACTAACTGGTAGGTCATTAAATGTAAAACGGCATTCATCTAAAGTTCCCAACACATCAACTACCATTAATTGACGTTTTGGACCATAACCAAATTCTATTTTCCCATCTTCATTTTTCAGGCCGATTTTTGAAAATTCACGAGATATCATCTTATTAATCATAATCGTACTTTCTTTTAATTCATCAAGCTCCTCATCATTCACACATGCTATTTCTTGAGCTTCAAGAGGCCTTAAATATCGGTCAGTGACTTCTAATTTAGTTGAAAAATCTATAATTGGTTTTTTTAACTTCTGATTGGGAACTGGGGGACTTTTTAATCCTAAATCTTCTGGAATTATTTCACAATCATTCAAACGTTTGAAAACACTGCTGCCTTTCGGTAAAGTGTTTCTATAAATGATTTCCAGGGGTATTAAAAAATTTCCTTTTATATTATGGGAATATATGGAGTAATCATATTCGCCATCCTCAATTTTTGGATTGATTACCCGTAAAAGCTGGACTTTCATTACTTTTGACGGATTTTTTAATTCTGAAAGATTTTTTGCATTTCCATCTTCCATTAGACCCATATAATGATTTGGAACTCCTAATTCGTCCAATTTTTCAAAGAAATATGCACCTAAAAGTGCAATGGATTCACCTTTGTTATCTATATGATCTGGCATTCCTCCCCAATCAAAAATTGAGTATCTATCCGAGAAAGTGAATAAACCCTCACCGGGGGTTTCAAAAGTTGGATTCTTTATAATTTTTAAATCTTTAACGCTACCCATCTTTAATTCTCCTATATGCTTAATTAATTCCAAATAAAACCTTAAATGGGATAATTTTTTTTACTGTTAGTAATTAATAATGGAATTGTATTGTTAATGATTAATTGTTATAATTTCACCTATATAATGTTTGTTATGTAACTATATTGCTATATAGCAACATTAAAAGTTAAATAGTATGGGAGCTTAAATTTCTTTAGGTGAGGACTGTTATGCCAAATCAGAAAACATTGAATGTGAGAATTCCCATTGATTTAATGGATGAATTCAAAGAAAAAGCATATAAAAAACATAATTATGAAAAAGGGGCCATTAAAAAAGCAAGTATGGAGGCTTTAAAAGAATGGTGTGAAAGAAACTAGTATTATTAAAAAAATAATTTTCTTCGTAAACTATTTAATTAAATACTAATTAGTAAATAAATTACTACTTGTTGTCTTCTCCACATTTAACCACCAGTATATTATCGGGACACGCCTCTATGCAGGCTGGCGTAATTTTTTGGGAATCCATACAAAGTGTGCATTTATGAGCAGTAATATCCTTGAGAAAAATCAATTTATCTGGACAAACTTCTACACACATATTACATCCAACACAGAGTTCTTCATCAATCACCGGTACGTTATTTTTAAGAGTGATGGCATTTACTTTGCATGCTTTTTCACAGGGTGCATCCTTGCATTGCTTACAAAAGACGGGTATTCCATCAATTTTTTTGATTCTGCTGCTTCCATGTATTTCTTTACATTTTTTCAGGCATAAATTACATTTATAACATTTTAATGGATTTTTTATTGTTATAAATGGGCTCATTTTATCACCTAATTAGTTATTCATTTTAAATTATTGTTCTTTAAGAATTATGAAGTCAGTTTAGTTTTTTATTAATTAATAATTCTTTAATTGTTCTTTAAAGAATTATGAAGTCTGAGAATTAAGAGGTGGTTCAAGTAATTAAATTCTCAGACTCATAAAATTGAAGGTTCTTTTGGGGGTTTTCTGGGCTCCCAGTTATTTTCTGAAAGTATTTCCATAATCTCTTCTTTTTCTTGATATGGAATTTCTTTCTCATTTCTAACATAATGATGAATGTCTGGAGGCAGGCAACCATAGAATTTTTTGTAGATATCTACGTAATTGTTCAATTTAATCATTCTTCCCCTGGGGGGGTCATTAGGTCTAATACACAATTTTGCTGCCATAACCATAGATTCATTGAGACTTTCAGCTGAATATGCTAGATGCAAGGGGGCCGGTTCACACATTACTTCTGTCCCGTTTCTTTTATCTTTAATTTTTCTTAATTCCTGGTCATTTCCTAAATATAATCTCTTATATTTTGATGCATGGGGGCCGAGAACTGCGGGTATTCCCCAGCGGTTGGCACCTGTTGCTATGGCAAAAGCTTTTTGAGACATGGCACCCCAGGCAATTACACAAACACCTATTCTGTTCATTATGTAATCTGCTATTTCTGTAAAATTGTTTTCCAGGGGTACTTTTGCGAAAATGTTAGCAATTTTTATGGCACTACCAATGGCATGGGCATTTGCCACACATGGCCCTAAATTAACTAGTCCTCCTCTATCAAAATTACCACTGTATTTTTCATATAATGTTTTACCATCTTCGTCTTTTTGAAGTGAAATATCCATAGCGGCACATCCTGCTGCTAAAACTATGTAACCTCTTTTCAAAAATTCTTCTGCTATTTTATAGACTTCTATTTCACCATTAGCATAGTTAGAGCATCCAGCAAGTGCTATAACTCCAGGTATATCACCAAATACTATAGGTGCTCCTACTTTTCGTATTTCAACATCCTGGATTGGGCCCCTTCCAGTCCGCATGGAAAACTTCTCGGCATCTATTTTTTCCTGGGAAGCTATTCTTATAATATCAATCAGAGGTATGTTCTTATCACAAGCCTCCATGCATTTACCACATCCCACACATTTACCATAGAAACTAGACATGAGAGAAATATCCCCATCTTTAGCTTCTTCAAATGCTTCTTTGATAGGTAACATGGCAGAACATGACCGGTTACATTGTCCACAAAGGTTACAAATTTCAATGTAGGGTAGCATATCGTTTTCAGCGTTGGAGATGAAACTTTTGGAACTACTATTTTCTTTAACTTCAAGACATGATGTATCACAAGTTTTACAACTATTACATTCATTTCCAGCTTTATTGATAGCCAGTTCATCTGGGGTTAAATTATTTAATCGAATTTGGAGAAAATTTTTTTCTTTGATCTTCGTTGCCAGTGCAACAGCAGTCTTTCCGACTTTTTTACTATCTCTTATTAGAGCACCAGGTATTTTTCCATCCAGTATTTCATTAACAATTTTGTAATGGGTTTCTTTGGTTTTATCTGGAAGTCCTAATGAACATTTGTCGCTGGTGGTGATTATTGGGATGTTATTTTCAGCACAGAGTTCAAAAATATCTGCCCGGATACATTGCTCGTCCAGGACCACCAAATCAGGAATTCCTGATTTTATATACATAAGTTGCCGGGATATGGGGCCGATGATTTTTGATTTTGCGGATTTCCTTCCCATTTCCAGGGCACTACAACAAAGTCCACAAATTTCCAGGTCATCAATTAGGTCCATTTCTTCGGCATAGTCAATAATTTCGCTACTGGGAGCTATATTATGCCCTATACATAAAATAACTGGTTTATCACGGTCAGCTACCCCCATTCCAATTTCTATCATGGAAACGTCCGCTTCACCTTTATTTAAGTCATATTGATTTATTTGTGCTAACTCTGCTACTTCTAAGGATAGTGTATCAATCATTCCGGCATGAAGTGCTTTTGATTCAAATTCTAAATAGTCTCCTTCCTGGCCAGTATGGGTGGATGCCATTAGATTGGTGAGTTCTTTTTCCACACAGGCCATGATTCTATCTAAGTCCATGGCATTTTTAGGGGTTATTCCGGTTAATGTGGTTATAATGGGTGTTATTACCTCAATAGAATTATCATATTTTAATTCTAATTCTGGATTTTTTTCCAGCAAGTAATCCACTAAATGTCTAGCATGAGCTGAATGGGTTGAAGCACCAATGGTACTGGCCATTAGTACCATTCTAGACTGCTGTTTTTCCAAGTTTATTCCACAAGCTCCTTTCTTATTACCTGATAGATCACACTTTCCATAAGTACACAGACAGCACATATCACAAAGGGGCGCATAAAATGGCTTAAAAATAGAAAGTAATTTAAAATCCCATTCTCTAAGTAATGGATAGTTTAAGCTAATTTTTTTATCTAAATGATTATAATTAGCCTTTTGATCTAAATATGAATCTATTTCATTAAAATCCATATTAAAATTTTTAATTGATAGTCCATTGGCTTCATGTTGTTGGCTTTGAACCATATCATCACCTTTATATATTATCATTATTAATCATTATATATGTAGTTTGTCATTATTAATCATTATATATGTGCTTAATACACATCCTACATAAGACATCCTACATAAAAATTAATGGTGGTATAATGTCCGCATGGAATTCAGCATTGGTATGTGCAAATCCGGCAAGTGTTTGGCCGTCAGAAATGGCAGCTTTAACAATTAAACAATCTAAAAATCCCCTTTTTGTCATGGGATCGTTATTGAATAATATTCCGGAAGAAATAGCTGAAAAAAGTTTAGAAATTGCTAAAAAAAGAAACATTACTGTGGTGGCTACTGGAGGTTCTAGTTTAACCTTATCCAAAATGAATTACAAGACCAGAGTCATGGGACTAGTAGAATTAATAAATAATCTAAAAAATCCTGAATGGAAAGGATTTGAGGGTAAGGGAAACTATGATCTGGTTTGTTTCATAGGGGTCCCCTATTATATAGGTTCACAAGGTTTATCTACTCTAAAAAACTTTGCACCGCATATTAAAACCTTAACTTTGTGTCGGTTTATGCATCCCAATGCTGATATGTCGTATCCCAACATGTCCTATGAAGAATGGTTGGTCTGGCTAACAAAATTAATTGACAATTTAGAATAATACTTCATTATGAAGTATATTTTTAAATTTTTTTATTAATTAATTCAAAATAATATAGTTTTTTTTAATTTTTTAAGATTAATTATTATTAAAATTAATAAAATATTATTATTTATAATAGTGTCCTAAAATTAGAACAAACACTAGGAATACCAATAAAGCTATTAAAAGCGGCCAAATTTCCCCAATGGAAAAGTGCGCTCGCTGTAGAACGTTTCTCATAGAAAATTCAGAAGTGATCTGTACCCAGAAAGGTACACCTACCACTATGCCGTTAATATTTAACCGTTTCTTTTCTTTCTGAATAGCCTGATATTCCTCATTAAAATCATTTTTTGGTGTACTGCTCAGCCATCCAGATCCAAGTTTATACACTTGTGAAATATTTAAAACGTTTTTATAGTTATTCCTATAATTATTGGAAGCTTTACGCCAGCTTTCACGCTTAGCTTCTTTACTGCAACCCTTCTCACGGGATGGACAATACTTCTGATTGGGTGATTTTACCTCAAAAGGATCACCACACCAATTACAATATTTTATTAAGGTAACTTCTTTATTCATACCCCTTCGCCCAAATTAAAGATGTAAGATTATATTCTAATTATTAAACTCTTATTATAAATTATACGGAATAACATTATATAATTATAATTAAACATTAATATTATAGACTGAACATTATATAATTTTTTTAATCATCGTAAAAGTTCTGCCCTTCACTCTTAATACTATTTATTCTTTTTGAGCATAAATTTATGATGGTTAAATATGCTATGATATATTAATATCAAATTTTAAAGTCAAGTTTATGGAGTATGATTTAAATGGGAAGAAAAAATAAAATAAAAAATTCAAGAAAAAATAAAATAAATAACACTCCTCCAAATCAAAAAATAAATGAAGAAGAAGATCTTTTTGATTCAAAAAGCTATGATAAATACATTTTTTTAGGTATATTCGTTTTCGGCATAATATTCCTATTAATCTATCTTTCTGGTCTAATACTGGTTCTAATTTAACTAATTTATTTTATTTTACATACTTAAAGATCTTCTATGATTAGGATAAGATGTAGCTGGGAATATTAATAACTAGTTAAAGTGGTTTTAAAGTTTTTAAATTCTATCAAAATTCTTACAGGCCACAATTACCATCGCAATTACAAAGGTTTGTTACAGAAAAATATATATATATATATACGGATTCTTTACTAATAATTAAATATCTTGTAATCGTGTTATTTATGACAAATCACTAGCGAGTGGATTAATTAATTCTTTTTTATAACTCTTTTTTAATTTATTAAATTTTAAGCATTTATTCATTCATTTAAGTCGACTTTTGGGGTTCTGAAAAAACCTATTTTCTAAATAACACGAAGTACTAAAATCTTTAATTTTTTAAAAATATTAGGATGTGTGTGAATATGAAAAAGAAAAATCACTTATGAGTCTTACCAATAAGATTGCTCAAAAGTCAGATATTGGGGTTTGGGCATATAGCTCGGCATTAAGCTTCTGTGTAAAATGTAAAATACTCATGAAAGGAGTATATGATAACTGTTCAGCATGTGGTGAAACCAAAGAAGTTGAATGGTATGACTGGATCACGGGACACGTTCAACAGGTTGAAAGATCCAAATCAGCATCAGGGGGATTGAATTTAGGAAAAATGCAGGAATTAAGGATAGAAAGCGTTTTTAATTTTTTAAATTTAAATATTTAATAATTAATTATAATTTTTTATTTTTAAAATATTTTCTTAACATGTGACATCCAACGACATATTTTTTTTATTTTGTTAGTGTTTTAAATCTAATAAACCATTAGAACTATTTTAACCGTAAGAATTTTTAATATTTTTTAAATATTGACTATAATTTGATATTTAATAATTCAAGTTTTACTAATAATTGAAATTCTTTAAAATAAGAAAAAATATAAAATATAATATATATTAGCCCATATAAACTATTCTTACACCAATATATACTATATAAGAAGCTAAAAGAATTATTCCACTTATTCTAGTTAGTTTCATGTCTTTTTTTAGCAGTAATAATAACAATATGCTTATTAAAACCAGTGCTGGACCATCTAAATTACGGGTAATGGATTCCACAGGTATGGTAATAAACAGGGCGGGTATTCCTAAACCTATGAGTATGTTAAATATATTACTGCCCAGGACAGTTCCCACTGCTAATCGACTTAATCCTTTACGTGCCGAAGTTAAAACTGTGAAGAACTCAGGGGCAGTGGTACCAAAAGCCAGTAATATACCGGCTAAAGCTGCAGGAATATTTAGAATTTCTGCTAACTCCACAGTGGAATATACAATTATCCTGCAGCCCACGGCCAGACCAGCAAGACCAATTATGACGTAAAAAATCTTCTTTTTAGTTATAGGTTTTTTATGTTCCTGGGGTACAGATATACCATTTACGGCGCGATCTTTTTTCTGGGCCCGGATCAATATCCAAAAATAAGCCAGATACATAATGGTCAGGATAATTCCCAGGGTAAAGGTAAGTTCTCCAAATAAGAACATGAATATGGTCAATACTAATGCTGTTAAAAGGGCCATTACTCCGTCCCTTTTAATATCATCTTTTTTAGCCACAATTAAACCGGTAACTATGGTGGATATTCCTAAAATTCCAGCTATATTCCATATACTAGCACCTATGGCCACACTTATCCCCATCTCGGGATTTCCTGTTAAAATGGCTATCATGGCCGAACCGAACTCGGGAAGTGATGTTCCCACAGCTGATGCGGTAACTCCCAGTATTATTTCGGATATTCCTAGTGCCAGGCCGATTTCTACTAAATTGTCCACGAATATGTCTGCTGATTTTATAACTAGAAGCAATGAAATTATTAAGACTGCTATAAGTGCTATGATTTCTATCAATTTATCACCGGCAATATGTTTCCTTCTTCTAAGTATTATTATTATTTAAATATATAACCTTGTTGTTTTTTAAATATTATTCTAATATATCATCAGCAATCTTATAATGGGGATCTTCCCAGTGATTGACCTCAATTATTTCAGAGGCATTGTCCAGCAACATTCGACAGTCTTCACTTAAATGTCTCAAATGAACCTTTTTCCCGCATTTAGCGTACTTTTCAGTCATTGAATTTAAGGCCTCAATGGCAGAATGATCCCGGACACTGGACTTGTTAAAGTCAATAATAACTTCTTCAGGGTCGTTTTTATAATCAAATAGGTCTTTAAATGCAGTTATTGAACCGAAAAATAGGGGCCCTTCTATTTCGTAGTGTTTAATATTTTCCGGGTCAATGGTAGTGTGGGCATGGATACGGCGGGCACTTTCCCAGGCAAAGGCCAGAGCTGAGATAATAACACCTACAATAACTGCTGCGGCCAGATTGTGGAATAAAACCGTGACACCTGCTACAATTATCATTACAATTACGTCGGTTCTGGGCACCTTTTTTATTATTCTAAAGGAGGCCCATTCAAAGGTTCCAATGGCCACCATGAACATCACTCCCACTAAAGCGGCCATGGGTATTTGTTCTACCAGTGACGCACCGGCCATTACAATTACCATTAATGCCACTGCAGCTGTAATTCCTGAAATACGGTTTCTAGCACCAGAATTAATATTAATGATACTCTGTCCAATCATGGCACATCCACCCATTCCTCCAAAGAAACCACACACGGTATTGGCCACTCCCTGGGCCACACTTTCTTTATTTCCTCTTCCCCGGGTTTCAGTCATTTCATCAATAACATTCAGGGTCAGTAAACTTTCAATTAATCCTACCATGGCCATTATAATGGCATAAGGTAAAATTATAATAATAGTTTCTAAATTTAAGGGAACCATGGGGATGTGGAATGCTGGAAATCCTCCGGCAATGGAAGCAAGGTCTCCTACGGTTTTGGTCGGAATTTGCAGACCGATGGTAATGGCTGAAACTGCCAAAATAGCGGCCAATGATGAAGGAATGGCCTTACTAATCTTGGGTAGAAAATGGATAATGGCCATGGATAATCCAACAAAGGCTAACATAATCCACAGTAAGGATCCAGTGAGCCAGCTACCATCTGGAGTTTGGAACTGGGTAAACTGGGAAGTAAAGATGATTATGGCTAACCCATTTAAGAAACCGAACATCACGGCTTGAGGCACCAGGCGAATGAATTTTCCCAACTTTAACAATCCAATGGCTATCTGTATAATTCCCATTAACACTACAGCGGCAAATAAATATTCGGGACCGTGCTGTATCACCAGGGCCACTATTACCACAGCCACCGCTCCAGTAGCACCAGAAATCATTCCAGGTCGGCCACCAATCATGGCGGTTATTATTCCAATAATGATTGCAGAATAAAGGCCCACCAGAGGGTTCACATTGGCAATAATAGAGAAAGCAATGGCTTCTGGTATAAGTGCCAGGGCCACGGTTGTTCCAGATAAGACTTCAGTTTTTGTATTTAAATTTTTTATTTTATTTTTTATTTTACTTATGAAATACATTTTATTAATCAATCCTTGAAATATAGTTTTAAAGCGAATATACATTAAATCTTCTTTTGTGTGCTTTTTATAATTTTTAATGTTTAAATTTAAATATAAGTTATTTAAAAGCTTTATAAATTAAAATAGGTGAAGATAGGATTTTTAAGTTAATTCCTAAATTTAATAATAAAAATAGTAATTTATTAAATAAAAATAAGTGATAATAGAGGTTTTAATAATGAAATAAAACCTTAAAATAACATTATTCTATTTTAAACCATTTTATCCTATTAAATCATGAAACAGGATCATGGTTTTGTGTTTCCCGGGTTTTTATTAAAAACCTGGGCTTGTCCATTACGTAACAAATGAATATTTTTACCGATGCGGTAACCCTCTTCTTCGGCCAATTCAGCATAAGCAGATAACATTTCCAGATTTCCATGGGCTGGAATTAAATGAGCTGGATTGAGCATCCTTAAAAAATCACGGTGGTCTTCACGACCAGCATGTCCAGAAACGTGGGCATTAGTGTATATTCGAGCACCCTTTGATTTTAACCGCATCTCTAAAAGATTACGGTTGGCCTTATTCAGAGGATTAGGTATAACTGGGGCGGAGATGATTACATAGTCTCCTGGTTTTACCAGAAAACTGGTTTTATCATTGGCTATTCTAGGTAGAAGTGCATCTGGCTCTCCCTGGTGGCCGGTGGTTAAAAGAACATAATCAGACCTTTTTTCGTCAGCCAGACTCAATGCCCGGTTAATGGACTTGGGACTACCATAAATACTGGCATTTTTAGGGAGGTCAAGTATTCCCATTTTTTCTGCCAGGCCACAATATCTTTCCATGGAACGACCCAGAAGGAGCATTTTACGGTCACTCTGACCTACAATATCACATATGGCCTGCACTCTTTCAATATGGGAGGCGAAGGTGGTGATTAAAATTCCCTGGTCGTCTTTTAATGGTTGTTCCAGTATGTCCTGGAGTACTATCCTGGCTATCTTTTCGGAGTGGGTTTTAACCTCCTCACGCTCGGCGGCACGGGTTGAGTCTACTATAAGGCCCAGGACTCCCTTTTCACCCAGTTCCAGGAACCTTTGATAGTCTGGTGGTGGGGAGATTTTCTGATGATTATCAAACTTGAAATCGTTGGAATAAACTATTATGCCTTCTGAGGTGTGCAAAGCCGGCGTTACTGCCTGAGGTATACTATGAGTAGTCCGTACGAACTCCAGTGTTATATCTGGTGATATTTGACATTTCTCACCAGAATTTAGAATTTGCAGGGGATTATTAAACTTGAATTTCCTTTCCCATTTTGCAACTCTCTCTATGAGGGCCATGGTGAAAGGGGTTGCTATTATAGGGGCATCATATCGGTGGGCCAGTTTGGCCACAGCTCCAATATGGTCCAGGTGCCCGTGGGTGAATACTATGGCCTTTACTTTACCATTAACGTCTTTCATCAGGGTGTCATCTGGTATGACTCCTCTTTCAATTAGATCTAAACTGTGCATTTTGTCTATATCTGTATCTTCGTGAAGGTGTAGGCGGTCCAGGTGGATTCCCATATCGAATATGATGATTTCTTCACCAATTCTAACTGCGGACATGTTTTTACCTACTTCTTCATATCCGCCAATGGCTATTATTTCAATTTCCATATTTAATCTCCTAATTGAGTCTAATTCTTGTAAATTATTTCAGATTCTTTCTGAAAATAAATAATGAACTAGTATTATTGTTATTTTTAATTATTTTATTCTTTATTCTATTTTTATTCAATTTATCCCTTAAGGACTCGTTTTATTTGGTGATAGGCATGATTATTATATTTAATATGTAGGTTTAATCTTCTTTTTTATCATAATACCGTAATGGTCCTTGATTATAAGGAGTCATTAATGAAATATTAGTGATAAAGGAGTTAAACCTCAAATATCAAGTAAAAAAAGTTAAAAAGCTTATCCGAAATTTTTCCAGCGAGTTGTCGGAAATTCTTATATGAACAACTCCTGAATTTTCTAAAAAAATGGAAAAAACCATTTAATAAAAATCCATTAAAATACAAAAAAAATTGATTAGTAACTAAAATAATTGATTATAACATTATTTGATAACTTAACATATAAACTTTACTGATGTAGGGCCTTTAATATGATTAACTTATGCCCATGACAATGAAATTTATTCCAATAATCTTAAAAACAATACTAATAGCAGTATTTATTGAGGGTTCTTCCAGAAATAATATAACTAACTAATAGCATTACCAATAGTTCACGATTATTATAATAAAGATAAAAATCTGGATATGACCTGGAAGAATGGATGGGGCTTTTAAATTATTTAATTTCATTTTATTATTCATTCGCTTATAAAAAAATTAAATAATTATAAATTTAATAAATACAAAAGGATGTTCATGAATCACGGTGGTATGAATAAATTAAGATCGCACATTGAATATAGAAATACCCAATTCATGTGGAAGAAATAGGGGTAGGATACCGGAATAATATCTCTATTAAGGATTTAACTTATGATGGTTTCTCACAGGAAAAAATCAGCACATATCTGGTGCAACCATCTGGGGAAGGTCCCTTTGCCGGAGTTATTTATGTGCATCCCTCACCTGGAAATAGGTAAACCTTCTTAGAAGAAGCTATCAAGCTGGCTGAACATGGTGTGGCTTCTTTACTGATTGAGGCTCCCTGGGCATATGATAACTACGTAGCTAAATTGATGCAACTGTTTCACGGTGGTCTGAGGGAATGGTATACTGAAATAGTGATAGACCTGCAGCGGGGGATAGATCTACTGTCATCTATTCCAAATATTGATCCTGAGAGACTGGGATTTGTGGGACACAGTTCTGGTGCTCTTTTTGGAGGTATAGTGGCCGGTCTGGATACCAGGATAAAGACTTACATCTTAATGGCAGGTGTGGGAAGTTTCACCGACGTGGCACTCCTTAATATGCCTGATCTTGCCGGGGAAGAATTGAAAAACTATCAGGAAATGATGGTGCCTATCGATCCCATTCATTACATTGGACAGGCCGCTCCTGCTTCACTATTTTTCCAGTTAGGTCACCAGGATGATTTTTTTACCAAAAAACAATTTTTAAATTATTATAATGCCGCCAGTGATCCCAAGAAGATGCAGTGATATGATGCCGACCATTATATGGGTGATGATGCGTCTCATGATGACCGTATCCGGTGGTTAAAGCAGGAATTAAATAAGAAAGAATGATTCGGGGATTAATGGATGGTTTCTGATCTTAATTATTTTTATTCTAAATATTTTTTTTATTGAAATCCAGTAACAAATCGATAATTTAAAATATTAAAGAAAATAACAATCTAATATATTTTATTATTCAATTATTCTAAGTGTGGTCTAATGGATAACGATCTCTTCAATCAAAACCTCATGAAAAAGCTGGCCCGTGATAAAGACCTGCAATTAAATGTTACCAAGCACGATTTAATTAAAGAACATTTATCCAAGCTGGAAAATAGCGACTTCAAGTCAGAAACCAGTAACTATCTTTATTTTTACGAAACCATCTTAAAAGAAATTTTAGGCTACAATCTGCAAGAGAACATTCTCTTTGATGAAAAAGAGGAAGTTGGCCGAGGGAAAAGTGAATTTGTCCTAAAAAATGGCGATAAAAAGTTCATGGTAGTGGAATTAAAAGGATCTGATTCTGACCTGGACAAACCACAAAACCGGGCCAATGATAAAAGAACACCAGTGGACCAGGCCTTTGACTATGCTCAACATACAGGTGATATTGACTGGATTCTAGTGTCTAATTATAATGAATTCAGACTGTATAATTGGCACACTAAGGGCAAGTACATATCATTTACTTCAGACGAATTGTTAGAAAAGGATGTGTTCAGTTATTTCATGCTATCTTTTTCTTGTTACAGCCACATCAAGGTAAATTTAGTTGATAAGTTAATGGAAAATACCGTAGTTGTGGAACGAGAACTGGAAAAAGAGTTTTACAAACTTTACAATGAAACTCGTCTAATGCTTATAAAAGAATTTGAAGAGATAAATGAGTTATCCAGACTTGATGCAATTCATTACTCTCAAATGATATTAAATAGATACATGTTCATTTGTTTTGCAGAAGATATGGATCTTTTACCGGATCAAGTTTCCACTGATACCATTTTAACTCCAATTCAGAAGGGAAATATTCGTCATGGTAGTATCTGGCAAAGATTGAACGAACTCTTTTTGGATATAAATGAAGGAAACGAATATAAGAAGATTTCCCAATATAATGGGGGACTGTTTAAAAAAGATTTGGAAGATATTGAAACTGAAAATGAGAAAAAACTTAAAATCAGGGACATAGTGGAAGATCAAAACTTCTTCAATGATGCCTATCAGAACTGGAACTTTGAAGAATATGAAAAGGATATTGTGGATCAATTAGGGCCTCATGGTAAGAAAGTAAATCCAATATACCGTAACTTGCTTATCATATCATCTTTTGACTTTTCTTCAGAATTAGATGTCAATATTTTAGGCCATATATTTGAAAACTCTATTGGGGACATTGAAGAGCTTAAAGCAGATGCTAAGGGCCGTAGAAAGAAGGATGGAATTTTTTATACTCCAGATTATATTACTGATTATATTTGTAAAAACACGATTATACCCTATTTAAGAAAAAATGGTGCAGAAAACATACCAGATCTTATTTTAGAATATTCAGATGGTGATGAGATTGAGGATCTCGAATCTAAAGTTATGAATATTAAAATTGTCGATCCTGCTTGTGGGTCAGGTGCTTTTTTAAATAAAGCTTCTGATATTCTTTTAGAAATACACAATGCTATTTACGATTTTAAAAAGGAAAAATACACCACTACCATTGAAACCAAAGGTGGTAAAGGCAAGGCAAAAGTTAAAAGATCTGCCACCCATGCTATACTAGACTCCTACTTTGATGAAGCTGCTGCTCGAGAGGAAATACTAGTCAATAATATCTACGGAGTAGATTTGAATGAGGAATCAGTTGATATAACTAAACTGGCCCTATTTTTAAAGGTTGCTAGAAAAGATAAGCAGTTGCCGGATATTGATAATAATATAAAATGGGGAAACTCGTTGATAGATGATCCTAAATTCACCGACCGACCCTTTAAATGGGAGGATGAATTCAAGGAGATCTTTGATGAGGGTGGATTTGATGTGGTAATTGGGAATCCTCCTTATGTTAGACAGGAACGGATTAAGGAGATAAAACCATATTTAAAGGATAATTATGAAGTTTACGACGGAGTAGCTGATCTTTTTGTTTATTTCTTTGAAAAAGGCCTTAAAATATTGAAAAATGATGGAATGTTTTCTTTTATTTGTTCTGATAGATTTATAATGACTAATTATGGGAAAAACTTAAGAAAATTTATTTTAAAAAATGAATTTAAGCAATATATTTATCATTCTGAAAGTGCTTTCGAAAATGCCACTGTTCTGGCTTGTACTATCATTATAAAGAAAGATATTCCTTCTGATAACAGTAAAATACGATTTAACTATGATTTTGAAATTCCTCAAAATAAATTGGATGATGGATTTTGGAGTTTTGAAAACCCTGAAATTCTGAATTTAAGAGAAAAAATTGAAAAAATATCTATTAAAATAAAAGATATTCCTGGATTAAAAATTTATCGGGGTTTAACAACAGGATTTATGAAAGCATTTGTTGTCAATGAAAATACAAAAAATAAACTTATTTCTGATGATAAAAAAAATAAAGATATTATTGAACCTTTTGTTCGTGGAATAGATGTTCAGAGATGGAGAGTCGATTATAATAAATTATATCTGATTCTTACGCGAATGGGAGTTCCAATAAATGATTATCCTATGATTAAGGAATATCTGAGTCAATATGAAGAGCAATTGACAAAGAGACAAGATCAAGGGAATTATTATTGGGAATTAAGGGCTTGTGATTATTATAATGAATTTGAAAAAGAAAAAATAATTTGGGCAGATATGTCTGTAAAACCCAGGTTTACCTTTGATGATAAAAATCTATTTTTTGAGACTAGTGTTTTTTTCATGACCAAAATAGAGGAATACGATTTGAAGTATTTAACAAGTTTGTTAAATTCTAATATTTTATATTTTATATTCCTTCAGATTAGTCCAAAATTGTTTGCTAAAAGATTAAGATTCAAAAAACTCTATGTAGAACAACTCCCAATTTACCCAGCAACACCAGAAGAACAGGAACCATTCATTGAAAAAGCAGACCAAATGCTAGAAATGAATAAAACTCTTCAAAATGAAATCAATTCATTCAAAGAGTGGTTAACTCATATATTCAAGGTTGAAAAATTCTCTAAAAAGCTGGAAAAATACTATGAACTGTCCCTGGATGAATTCCTGGCCGAACTCAAGAAAAAGAAGGTTGATGTGAAAAATAGGGAAAATTTCACTTCTCTAAAAGAGGAATTTGAGAAAAGTGTTTCTAAAATTAGGCCTTTGCTTCAGGAGATTGAGGAAACTGATAATGAGATTGATCAGATGGTTTATGAATTGTATGGCCTTAGTGATGATGAGATTAGGATTATTGAGGATAGTTTAAAATAATACTAAAAAGCGGGCCATAAAATGATTAATCTAAAGCTAAAAGAACATGATAAAGAAATTGCCCTGATTTTTGCATTTTTTACCATGATATTTCTATTTTTAATGGTTTTTAACTCTAATTTTTTTACCTGGGCCTTTGAACGTCATCAGAATATTTTAAGCTGGTATATAAGGCCACTATTTTTGATTCCTTTTTGTTATTTTGCCTATAAAAGAAGCTGGGCCGGTATATCGGCCACCATCTTCTTCTTGTTTACCAGTATGTTCTACTTTCCCACACCCGATGTAGTAAGCCCACAGTCCTTGCAGTTTCTGCAGGTGGAAAAAGATTACTTGACTGGAGATTGGGGATTAGGTAAAATCGTATTAAGTCTTCTGGTGCCTATTTCATTCATCGCTCTGGGAGCAGCTTTCTGGAAACGAAATTTATTATTTGGAATATCAGTTATTGTCCTCATGGCAGTGTTAAAAATAATATGGAGTGTGGCCTTTGGTGGGCAGTCTGGAATGTCAATTATCATCCCGGCCGTTGTAGGATTAATTATCTGTTCAGTTCTTATTTATTTCGGCTTTAAAAGATTAGAAAAGAATATTTAATAAAAAATAAGCAGATTAATTAAAAACAAATATTCATTATCCGTTAATTATTTGCATTGTTTAGAATAAGCATTATTTTGTTTAGAATTGATAAATTTAGTTAATATATTTGAAAATTTATAAAATAAGAAATAAATTTTTTATATGTATTTTAGGGAAAATTAAATTACATATTATTGTGAAATAATTAATTGGGAATGAAAATGTTGGAGAATGATTTAACTATTTTGCAAATGAATGACAGCCACGCTTATTTGGATATTCATCAAGAATTATTCTGGGAAGGTGATCATGCTAAATATGAGTTAGCAGGTGGTTATGCTAGAATTGCTACCATATTCAATCAAATTCGAGGGGAAAACCCCAAAACTTTAGTTTTTGATTGTGGAGATACTATTCATGGTACTTATGCTGCAGTAAAAACCAAAGGCGAAGCACTAATCCCTATTTTAAACTATTTGAACTTTGATGCCATGACTGCACACTGGGAATTTGCATATGGCCCTAAACATTTTAAAAAACTAACAAAGAAATTGAATTATCCCATGTTAGCTATTAACTGCTATCATGAGTCAAATAATGAGCTTTTTTTTGAACCATGGATTATTAAAGAGATTGGGGAGCTTAAGATCGGTATAATAGGCATAGCTGCTACTATAGTCGACAAAGTTATGCCTGCATCCTTTAGTAAAGGAATTTATTTTACATTAGGTAACGAAGAATTACCATATCATATTAATAAACTGCGAAATGAAGAAAAAGTTGATTTAATTGTAGTTGTCTCCCATTTGGGTTTTCCTCAGGAAATGAAGTTAGCCCAGGAAGTTGATGGTATAGACGTATTGTTAAGTGCACATACACATAACCGACTTTATAAACCAGTACTTGTTAATAATACCATCTTAATTCAATCAGGATGTCATGGTTCATTTGTTGGAATGTTAAATCTTAATATAAGTGGGGGAAAAGTTGTTAATTTCCAACACAAACTTATCACCGTATCAGAAGATATTAAGCCTGATCCAGTGGTTGAAAACATGGTAGATCGCATTTTAAACCCATATAAAGATGAATTAAGTCAAATAGTAGGTTATACTGATACGGGACTTAATCGTAATACTGTACTGGAATCTACCATGGATAATTTTCTTTTAAAAAGTCTTTTATCTGAGACAGGTGCTCAAATAGCATTTTCTAATGGTTGGAGATATGGTGCACCTGTTCCCCCCGGAAAAATTACTTTAAATGATCTTCATAATATTATTCCGACCAATCCTCCGGTTTCAACTGTGGAATTAACGGGTAAAGAAATTTGGATGATGATGGAAGAGAATTTGGAACATTTATTTGCAAGAGATCCTTATAATCAGATGGGAGGTTATTTAAAGAGGTGCATGGGTTTAAATTTGTATTTCAAAGTGGAAAATCCCCATGGCCAACGTATACAAGAATTATATATAGCTGGAAAAAAACTGAATATGGATCAAACATATAGGGCAGCTTATGTTACCAGTCAGGGTGTTCCTTCGAATTATGGTAAAAAAAGAGATCAACTGGATGTTCATGCAGTAGAAGCGTTGTTAAATTACCTATCTCGAAATCAACCCTTAAAATCTGAGCTTCAAGGTACAGTAATAACAATTTAAAAAGGAGATATTCATACGGATATATATTATTTAAAATATTTTTTTTCTTTATTAAATTCAGTTTAATCCCATAATTCAATTAATTTCTTAATTTTAATCAAATAACGAAATTCAAATAGAAGTCATTCAATTTTTTTATTTTTTAATTTATTTCTAACTAACTAATGCTAAACATATTTATTCTCATTTTAGTAATTAATTGTTTATACTTAAACCTTTTTATTTTAATTTTATACTAACAGTTAAATAGTAAATATAATAATCTATAAACTATGTCTTTATGTACATGTTTAATATTTACGGAGTGATAGTTTGACAGATAATGTAAAAGAAACATCAAGAACAATGGAACTGGTGCTGGGAATTATCGGGGGAATATTCGGCCTACTGGGTGGGGTCTTTGCTGTCCTATTTGGCAGCCTGGCCTCAAGTGATGTGGTATTATTAGGAATAAGTGCAATTTTGGCCTCTATTGTGGGAATTGTAGGTTCCATATATGTTACCCGGAATTCCAAGATGGGTGGAATCATCTTATTTGTGAGTGCCGTCTGGTTACTGGTCAGTATTTCCCTCTTTGGAGTAATGGGAACCATATTTTTAGGTATAGCTGGATTACTGGCCCTTTTAAGAAAATAATTTTTATAATGATTTGATATTGGAGGTTAAAAATGAAAAATAAATTAGTTATAGGTGCAGTTGTGCTTTTAATAATGGGAATTGTGGCCATTAGTGGATGTACTGATAGTGGTAGCTCCAGTAATGGAACATCTGATTCATCATCTGCTTCTAGTGATTCATCTTTGAATGTAACCAATTTGAAAGTTGTATCTGAAGGATATGGTATGTACAAAGTTAAGGCTACTATCACTCCGGATAAAGACTACGGCTATTTAGAAATGGTTTTAATCTGGTACGATGCTAGTGGTGCAGTAATTGATAAAAATTCGTTAGCATGGAATATTAATGATGTTACTGCTGGTCAAACCCTAAAAGTAACTGGAAATGGAATGCTCAGTGGTGATGAAAAACCGGCCAAAGTAGATGTTTTATTCTTTGATAGTGTATTCTCTGGCAGTGACGTGTCTGGTGCCATATATAAAAAGACGATTGAAGTTTAATTTAGTTACTAATGGCTAAATTATTATTTTTTTTATTTTGAGGTTGTCTCATAAATTTTTTATTAAAATTCAATTTAAACTATTTTTTTTAGCTCTTAACTTTTTCCCCGGCTGATGAAAGGTGAGAATAACTTTTTGAAAAAAAGGGAAATCATAATCATGGATGTTACCTTCAAAAAAGAAAATATGATTGTTAAAATAAATTATAATGGTATTTTTGCAGTTAATGTCCCGGATGGCCCCAAAAAGAGGATAAAGTAGAATAAACAGCCAATCGGTTTTTCAGTTAAGAGGGGAATATAAGTTCTATTAAGGATATAAATTAATTCATTCTTTGCAGGTAATAAATATTAAAGTCTAAAATCAGTTAGGGAGGAATATTATATATTTCTTAATTGAAATACAAAAAAATAGTTTATATAAAAATTTTTAAGGGGTTGGAAAAAAGTGGAATTAGAAGGTGAAATGAAATTAAAACAGAAAAGCATTAAAAAAGGATGGATGAACTATCTTTTAACTGGAAAAGGGAAAATTAACGAAGATAAACTATCAAGTCCAGCCACTGATCCAAAAAAGACAGTAATCACATTTATAGTGTTGACCTTTGCTTTATCCTCCATCTTCTGGTACCTTATATCTAAGACGCCTTTAGTTGCGGATAATGCCACTATTATACTTCTCTATACTGTTGGTTCTATGTGGTGTCCTGCCCTTGCTGCTGTTATTACACGTTTATACTACCAGCGGAATTTGAAGGGGTTTGGAGTTGGTATGGGAAAACCGATCTGGCTGCTTGTTGGTATCCTGCTCCCGATTGTTGCCGGGCTCCTCATGTTTGGTTTAGCATGGATCTCAGGCGTAGCGCCTTTTAACCCCTATGGGGCTGCAAATATCCTTACAATTAGTTTCATACCTTCTTTATTGCTGGCAATTGGTTTGAACTGTTTTTTTGCTGCTGGTGAAGAGTTTGGTTGGCGTGGATTTTTGGTACCAGAACTGGCCAGATTCCAGACATTCACTTCACTTGCCCTTTTATCCGCTGCCATATGGACTATCTGGCATTTCCCCCTGATCCTCTTTGGTTCTTATCATGGGACAGGATCGCTCATATTCTCCCTGGCCGTTTTTATTCCCTCGGTAATGGGTGCTGGTTTAATCCTAGCCTGGCTCCGTATCATATCTGGAAGTGTCTGGGTGGCAGTGCTTTTCCATGGATTCTGGAACTACTTCATCCAGCAGTTCTATCCGGTACTCACAAAGACCACCGATGCTGGAGAGATGATGCTGGGTGAGTTTGGATGGTTTGTGGCACTCATGTATGTGATTCTTGCTCTCATATTCTGGCATTATAGAAATAAACTGCCCCAGCTACCGGCAGAAGGAGTATAAAGAAGAAAATTTAAAGTCCTCTCCCCCAAGGGGAACTATCTCTTTTTTTAAGTTTTTGCTTTTTTTAGAAGGTTAATAACACTCATCTTTTGCTAGTATTCAAGCAGTTGATTTTGTTCAGGTGCAATACAAAAAAAAATATAGGGAGGTTTTGGTTTTGGTTTTGGTTTAGGTTCTTGATTGAAACAATACCACCACGATAAAACGATTAGTAGTTTAATTAAGATTTTAAGTATTTATAAAAAGCTACTAGTTATAAATCAAAGAGAAATGAATAGAGAAGATGGAATACCAATAAATTATTTAAATTATCCTATTGAACCAATAAATGGATCATTTAGTGGATTTGGGCTTATTATTTGACTTATTTGGATTAGTTTCCTTTTTTTTAACTATTGGTTGATTTTCAACAGTTGAGGTTGTATTGTTTGCAGTGGTATTGTTGCTAGTATTAGTTGTAATAACCGGAGTTTGTGGTTGAGAAAATAAAACATATCCACCAGCTATCCCTACTATTAGCACTAGAATCAGTATAATACCAATTAAGTCATAATTTGGGCCGTCTTTTATTTTAGGTGGTGGCACTTTACTTAACATTTAAACCTCCCAAATGGATTTAGCAAAAAATCTTGACATTACTATGATATAAACTAACCTCCAAGATACTCTTTATTTTCATCTTAATTATTAATTAGTTTTTTATATTATTTATTATCAATTAATTTCTATTAATTTTAATATCAAACAAATTATTTGAAAACATTTAATTAAATTAGACAGTAAAATAGTTGTAATGAAGATGAGATTAAAATTATTGATAATTTTTCAATCAAAAAGGGAAAGAGACAAATGAAAGCAGTTGTATGCACAAAATACGGATCACCGGATGTTCTTCAGCTGGAAGAAGTAGAAAAACCTACCCCTAAAGACAACGAATTACTGATAAGGATACATGCGACATCAGTAACTGCTGGAGACTGTGAAATTCGAAGTTTCAAAATGCCTGGCTGGTTGTGGCTTCCTGCGAGAATAGGGTTTGGTATCAGAGGGCCAAGAAACAAAATACTAGGTCAAGAGCTAGCTGGAGAAATTGAATCCTTAGGTAAAGATGTAAAGCGATTTAGGAAAGGTGACCAAGTTTTTGGACGTACTGGTTTTGGTTTTGGTGCTCATGCGGAGTACATATGTCTATCTGAGGATGATGTGCTAACAACGAAACCACCTAATATGACCTATGAAGAAGCAGCTGCCGTTCCTTTTGGGGGCCTTGATGCACTGCATTTTATTAGAAAAGGAAATATCCAGAGTGGTCAAAAGGTTCTGATTAATGGAGCTTCTGGTAGTATTGGTACTTTTGCAGTACAGATTGCCAAATACTTGGGGGCCGAAGTTACGGGGGCGTGTAGTATCAGTAATCTGGACATGGTACGTTCCATTGGTGCAGATCATGTCATTGACTACACTAAAGAGGATTTTACCAAAAACGGCCAGATCTATGATGTTATTTTTGATGTGGTTGGCCAGAGTTCGTTTTCAAATAGTTTAAGATCGCTGAAGCAAGATGGACTCTATATTTTAGCTAATCCTGGTCTGCTGCAAATGGTTCGAGGTCCATTGAATTCTGCAAGAAGCAGTAAGAAAGTTATAATAGGGGCAGCAAGTCCCAAGACTGAAGATTTAATATTCCTCAAAGAGCTAATAGAAAATGGAAAGATAAAAACAGTCATAGATAGATGCTATCCTTTAGAACAGATTGCTGAAGCTCACAAATATGTTGAAAAAGGACACAAGAAGGGGAATGTAGTCATAACAATGACATAATAGAAATAGAAAATGAAGTAAATGAAGTCAAGATCGTTGGTGATAATATGAAAAAATCTATTGGTGCAAAAACAATTGTATATCCAACTCCCGTATTCATAATTGGAACTTATAATAAAGATGGAAAACCAAATGCTATGAATGCAGCCTGGGGCGGAATATCCTGTTCTAGTCCACCGTGTGTTTCAATTTCTCTAAGAGAAGCAACTTATACTCACAGAAATATTATGAATAAAAAAGCTTTTACCGTAAATATTCCCTCGGAAAATCATATTAAAGAAGCTGATTATTTTGGAATTGCTTCTGGAAGAAATGAAGATAAATTTGAGGTCACCGGTTTAACACCGGTAAAAAGTGAAAAAGTTGATGCCCATTATATTGAAGAATTTCCATTTGTTTTAGAGTGTAAATTAGTTAATATAACTGAATTAGGATTACATACTCATTTTACCGGTGAAATAATTGATGTAAAAGTTGATGAAAATCTAATGAAAGATGGAAACCCAGATATAGAACAAATTAGGCCATTTTTGTATGATCCGTCATCTAGAGATTATTATGGGATTGGGAAGCGTCTGGGAAAAGCTTTTTCAGAAGGTAGAAATTTAATTAAGTAATTAAAATTATTTGGAAACTCTTTTCGGAAGTAGAAATTTAAATAGAAAAAAATCATATATAAAAATTAGACTAGTGCATAATTCATTATAGAATAACTTATTCATTAATATATTAGTGGTTGTTATGAAGAGAGTTTTATGGTATTTGATTGCTGGGAGTAGGGGTGGTTCTAACAGGGCTAGAATTATTAAAGCTATTCATGATAGGCCTTACAATGTAAACCAGCTTTCTATAGAACTTAATCTTGACTATAAAACTATTAAACACCATATTAAAGTCCTAGAAGACCATGATATTGTTAATTCGGGTGATGAAAAATATGGTGCCATGTTCTTTTTATCAAATCGAATGGAGGAAAATTACTCCATTTTTCTGGATATTTTGAGTAAAATGAAAAAATAATTGATTTATATTAATTTAGAGGTGATTGAATGCTGGTGGAAGGACAGGGATATCATGGAGGAACTGGACAAGGAACCGGGCAAGGACTTGGATCGGGAATGAGTATTGCAAACTCTCAAATTATCACCATAGACATTATAATTGGTATTGGTAACATCTGCCTGCTGCTGATTTTACTATATATGTATGTAAAAAGTTACCGGGAATTCAAATCTAAATTCACTTTCGGGCTTTTGTTATTTGCATCACTCCTGCTTTTGCAAAATGTGCTCTTTACCGGATTTTTATTATCCTATCAGGGATTTAGAGGGCCAGGTATGGGTACGCCAATATTCTTCTTAAATATCATCGAATTTTTTGCCCTATGTATATTGATATATGTAACCCGGGAATAAACTGGTAAAGATCTGGGTGAAAACTTGGAAAAATCCTATATATAATGCTGCGATACTTTAATTCACCCCTAAAAGGAGGTGAAAAAGTGAAGAAAGTAGCCTTAATATGTGCACTGGTTATGACGGTCAGTTTAGTACCGATTTTCGCGGCGGATCAAATTAACAATACCACCCAACAAACGGTTCAAAATCAGACTGCACTGAATAACCAGACTACTGCTCAAGAAAAGTTAAAAAACTGTACCAAAGCAAACTGTACAAAAACGGGTTCTTGTGACTGTGATGAGCAACACAAGTACCAGAATGGACAGAAAAGCGGTAAATCTGTAGCTAATTTAGGTCAGCACAAGTATCAGCATGGACAGAAAAACACAGCTAAAGTTGTGGCAGCTAAATCAACTACCTCGAAAAAGTACCAGTACGGTCTAAAAAACGTTAAAACTGGTTCTAAACTTAATAATAACTATAAAAACTGTCCTAACAACTAAATAATATTTAAATAAGGGTTTATTCCCTTATTTCTTTTTTTTAACATATTTCTGATTTTTTTTATCAAGCCTTAATTTTAATTACTAACAATTTATTATACCTTAATTTTTAATTATTAAAAAAAATGTTTTCAGATATTTATTCCAAGGCTAAACTTATGTTTTAATTTAAGTTCCTATTAGCTTTGGATAGAAGAGATTTTTTAAGGAGCAAATATTTTAGAAAATTAATTATCTAAGCTCTACCACATTAACTATTATAAAAAAATGGGGTTTATTCTTTGGATTCTAAAAAAACTGTTAAATCATTTTTAAATGTTAAAACGAACATTCCTTTCAGTGATAAAGTGGAAGATCCATCGGTTATTGATTCTACAGAATGCATAGAATTAATATTCAGTGAAGATTTAGATATGGATACTGTTAAAGATGGAATAAAACTTTATAAAGTTAAATCTGATGGGAAAGAAGAAGATATGGGTGATGTAATAGATTTGGATGAGAATTCACCATCTCTTATCTATATCAATAAATTAGAGGCCATTTCAGAAGGTGATGAATATAAACTTTCTATTACAGAACAAGTAAAATCGGTAAGTGGAGCACCGATAAGAGAAGAATTTGCTACTTATTTTGCGGTGGATTATTCATTTAATCTGAATTCAGAAGGTATTTCTGATTTAGATAATCAAAGGACATTGATAATATGTATCAGTGATCTCCATTTAGGGGCCAATGATGCTTATGCTGAACTTACCAGTAACCGTGATGCTCTGATAAACTTTTTAGAACATATTAGAACATCCCCTAATGTAAAAGAACTGGTGGTAGCCGGTGATTTGATTGATGAATGGTTCATCCCCATGCATTTAGATACATTCAATGGAAAAACCCAGTTAGACTTTACCAAAGCCGTAGCTTCTAACAATAAACCAGTTTTTGATGCATTTAACCATATAATAAAAGACGGCCAAGTAAAAGTTACTTATGTGCCTGGAAATCATGATTTATTAATAGATTCTGAGGATATTCAAAGCATAATGCCCGGAATATCTGAAACTCGCGACGTGAGGGGTTTGGGAGTATATACTCCTTCTGATTTCCCAGAACTGGTCATTGAACACGGGCATCGATACAATTTTTACTGTGCCCCGGATTATTCCAACCAGACTTTAACCCAAACTGACACCATACTACCTCCAGGATACTTCTTTACCAGAATGGCCACCAGTTCAGTTGTTCAGGGCCGCCCTAAATTAGATATTAATTTTCCACCAGTTCAAAAAAATGATCTGGGAGAAACCCAATTTCTATATTTCCTTTATTGGAATGTTTGGAAAGGCCTTATCTCTGATTTCCCGGTAGAAGAAGGACTTGATAAAAAGGCCATAAATACGGGTATCGATGGATTCAGTGACTGTTATGCTATAGCTGATCTTTTACCCTACCAAAACTCAGAAGATGGTCCTATTGACGTTAAATTATATAACGGGATTATTGAAGGCTGGGATGAAAGACAAAGTAACAATTTAGTTCCGGTTAAAATTCCTACAGATGAAGCAGTTCTGAAGGGAGCTTTTGCCAGTCATCTTGATGATCAATCAGGCGTCCAATTCTTCAAAAATCCGGATTCTGATAAAAGAATTGTTATATTTGGTCATTCTCATGAGGCACGAGCCATAACTTCTTTCAATGAAAAAGGAGAAAAACAAGTCTATATAAATTCAGGTACCTGGATTGATAAAAATAAATGTACTATGACATTTGTGGTCGTTGCACCCCCTAAAAACAAAGATTCCGCCCCAACTTATGCAAATTTGTATCAATATTCTCCAAGTGGGGATATTAAAAAATTAGAGTCACAAGCACTCACTAACATTAAATAATTTTTTTTATTTTAGGGGAATGTATTTTAAATAAACGAAAATTACAGTTTAGTAAGTTTAGTATATAGATTTAATCAATATTCTATCCTTTATTTTAAAAAAATTTACTTATTGTATCATTAAGAATTAATATCTGGAGAAATTGTATTGGACAATAAATCTAATCCTTCTGAAACAGGTTGGACTGCTATTTTAATTGTTTCATTATCTTCATTTATTATTGCACTTGATTCTACATTTATGAATGTAGCTATTGGCAATCTGGTGGTAGATTTGAACACCACTATACCTACCATACAGATAATTATCAGTGTTTATGCTCTGACCATGGCTTCTTTAATGCTTCTCGGAGGTAAGATGCAGGATTTGGTGGGCAGAAGAGAAACATACGTAATTGGGGCGGTTATTTTTGGATTTGGAACAGCCATTGCTGCTTTGAGTGTTAACTCCACCATGTTATTAATTGGGTGGTCCATCTTAGAAGGAATGGGAGCAGCTCTGATGACACCGGCTACTGCTTCCATCATAGTGGGCATCTATAGTGGAAAGAATCGTGAATTTGCACTGGGAATAAGGACATCATTAGCTACTGCCGGTGCGGGTTTTGGCCCACTTGTAGGAGGATTTTTAACTACTTTCTTCAGCTGGAGATGGGGTTTTGGACTTGAGCTGATCATTATAATAATTATTCTTTTATTGTCCCGAAAATTGAAATACTTCCCGCCATCAATGAAATTTTCAGATTTAGACAAATGGGGAGTGCTGTTATCTTCATTAGGAATTCTAATATTTGTCATTGGAATTTTGAGTATAAATTCTATTGAAAACTTGGAAGTACCTGCATTTATAATGGGAATAGGAATATTACTATTAATATTATTCTATTTCCGAGAAAAAAGAGTTATAAATAGGGATGAAATGCCTCTTACGGATATCAGATTGTTTAGAAATAGAAACTTTGCCCTAGGTACACTTTGCAGATTGGTACTAAATCTGGCCCTTGCAGGAGCGGTTTTCATATTACCTGTTTTTTTCCAGCAGGAGACTGGAGCCGATGCATTTACAACGGGCCTTGCTATTTTACCACTAACTATTGGGGTTTTGATCTTTTCTTTAGCCTCCTCCAAAATATCAAATCGAATTGCACCCCACCATCTCATTTCCATAGGATTTTTAATAGCCTTATTATCCAGTTATTATCTCAGTTCTCAGTTCGACTTAGATACTCATGTTTATAATATTATCCCGGGAACATTATTTCTGGGGATGGGCTTGGGTTTAGCACTGCCATTAACAGCTAATGTAATATTATCTTCTGCAAGCTCAGATAAGCAAGCTGATGCCACCGGTATTATGTCCACAAGTTCAAATCTTGGGTCAGCCATGGGAACTGCAGTTATAGGGATTATACTCATACTAGGAACCATAAATGGATTATATTCAGCTTATGATCAGGTTTATCCCGGCCAATTTACTAAAAGTGAAATCAATCAAAAATTGGACATATATCAAGAAAAAAAGAATACAACAACCTATGAAGTCTTACAAGGGAATAAAAACTCTTTATTGTATACAATTATTAACAAAACTGTCCGTAGTGCAATGAAAACTGCATTTGTTTTTGTATCTATCATATTTTTAATAAGCTTCATTATTTCACTCTTTATAAAACCATTGAAACTACAGTGACAATCCGTATTTATTAATAAAGCATATATTTAGACCGATTATAACTAATCAGGATCCATAGTTTTAAAATTTTATTTTTTTAACCAGTTCTCTCATTTAATCTAAATAATTTATATAATGGGATTTTTGAAATCTGGATGAAATGCAAAATCATTATTAATTTTTTTTAATGAAATTGGGCTGGCATTCACAATTTTAATATAATAAATAGGACATATTATTATTATTATAGAACGTGTTTTTATTTTTTTATAGTTGGAGGCAAAAATGGTCAAAGTTCTTATAGTTGAGGATAAGAGCATAGAATCCAGAGGTCTTAAGCGTACACTAGAATCTTTTGGTTATGAAGTCCCGTATGTCGCTTCCAGTAACAAAGAAGCTGTGGAGAAAGTTTTAGAGATTAAAACAGATCTTATTTTGATAGATATTGTTAAAGGCGATATAGGTAGTATTGAAACTGTTTCTAAGATTAAAAAGTTGGATATACCTGTAATATTTTTAACTGCTCATTCTAAAGAAATTAAAATTGAAAAAATCAAACTCACAGAACCACATGAATTTATTTTTAAACCCTACACTCCTCTTGAACTTAAATATGCCATAGAGCTTGCCATTTACAAAAAACAGATGAAAAATGAATTGAATGAATGCATTAATAATGAATTTCTGGGAAATATCATGGAAAATATTCCCAACATGATTTTTATAAAAAGTGCGGACAAACTTCAATTTGAAATGGTTAACAAGGCAGGGGAAGAATTGCTGGGGCATTCCAGAGAAGAATTAGTGGGTAAAACGGACTATGACTTTTTTCCAAAAGAAGAAGCGGATTTTTTCACACAAAAAGATAGGGAAGTTCTTCAAAACAAGAAATTATTAGATATTCCCGAAGAAATTATTGAAACCAAAAATTTTGGTCAAAGAGTATTACACACTAAAAAAATCCCTATTTTTAATAAAGAAGGAAACCCCCAATATCTCCTGGGTATATCAGAAGACATCACCGAACTAAAAAAAACAGAAAAATCTCTGGTCAATGCAAAATATAATGCAGAATTAAATGTCAAAGAGAGATCTGCCGAAAAATTAGAATCTGAAGAAGAATTAAGGGTGAGTCTTTATAATAGGAGTTTGCTTGAGGTTAATATTGATCCTTTATTCATTATTGGTCCTGATGGAAAGATTACTGATCTTAATAAAGCTGTTGAGTTAGTAACGGGTTATGCGCGGGACCAGATTATTGGACGGGATTTTTCTGATTATTTCACCAATCCCGATAAAGCAAGGACTATTTATAAAGAAGTGTTTCTTGAAGGGTTTGTAAAAGATTATCCTCTGGAAATTCGGCATAAAAATGGTGATATAACTCCGGTTTTGTATAATGCTTCAATATATAAAGATGAAAAAGATCAAATTATAGGAGTTTTCGCAGCAGCAAGAGATATCACTGAACGTAAAAATGCAGAAATACAAATCCAAAGACTGGCAAATATTATAGGATCATCAGATGATGCCATTATCAGTAAAACTCTAGAAGGAATGATAACTTCATGGAACAGGGGTGCGGAAGCCATATATGGCTATTCATCTGAAGAAGTTGTTGGAAAAAACAGTTCCATGCTTGCACCTAATCACCTGAAAGAAGAAAGAAAGCAGATTACTGAGAAGATTAAAGAGGGAATTAGGGTTTTCCACCATGATACTACTCGAATAAGGAAGGATGGTACTGAAATAAATCTATCCATCTCTGAATCTCCACTTTTGGATGCCTATGGAAACCTGATTGGAATTTCAACAATTCAAAGAGACATTACTGATCGTAAAAATGCAGAAGAAGCATTGAAATTTATCCAGCTTTATACTAGGAGTTTGCTTGAGGTTAATATTGATCCTTTATTTATTATTGGTCCTGATGGGAAGATAACTGATCTTAATAAATCTGTTGAATTAGTTACGGGTTATTCTAGGGACCAGATTATCAGCACTGATTTTTCAGTATATTTTACTGATTCTGATAAAGCAAAAAAGGTATACGAAGAAGTGTTCCTAAAAGGTTCTGTTAAAGATTATCCTCTTGAAATTAAGCATAAAAATGGTGATATAACTCCGGTTTTGTATAATGCTTCAATATATAAAGATGAAAAAGATCAGGTTATAGGGGTTTTTGCAGCGGCAAGAGACATCACCCAACTCAAAAAAGTGGAAGAACAACTTCAGGAACATATGGATAATCTTGAGATAACAGTTGAAAAACGAACAAATGAACTGACTAATGCTAATATTTTACTAAAAGATGAAATTAAAGAACGTAAAGAAGCTGAAAAGCAATTATTAAAAGCTATAAAAGAAAAAGAGATGCTATTAAGGGAAATACATCATAGGGTTTATAACAATATGCAGATTATTTCCAGCCTCTTGAGTCTGGAATCTTCTCAGGTTTTTGATAAAAGAGATAATTCACTTTTTATGAAAGCTCAGGATAGGATTACATCTATGGGTCTTATTCATGGGATTCTTTACCAATCAAACGATCTTTCAAGTATTAAATTTAAAGAATATTTAACTAGCTTGGCCTCTCAACTTTTTACCATATATGCATCCGATTCTAACATCAAATTTGTAACTGATATTGTTGATACTTCACTCAACATGGAAACAGCCATACCGCTTGGTCTTATCATAAATGAACTAGTAATCAACAGTCTGAAATACGCATTTCCTGATTCGGAAGGTGAAATATTCATATCTTTGCATTCTAAGGGTGAAGAAATTGAATTGATAATTAAAGATAATGGTGTGGGATTACCCGAAGGTATGGGAATTAAAAAACCAACAAAACTAGGATTTGAATTAGTAAACAGCTTAATTAAACAACTTGAAGCAAAAATTGAATTTAATCGAAATCATGGATCTGAATTCAAAATCAAATTTAAAGAATTACAGTATGAAGAGAGATTATAAAAGAGTATAAGATATTTTAGAATGGGAAGAGATTCTAAATTATTATAGGTGGGGACAAAAATGGTCAAAGTTCTTATAGTTGAGGATGAGAGTATAGAAGCCATGAATATTAAGCAAACCTTGGAATCCTTCGGTTATGAGATTCCATATGTCGCTTCCGGTGGCAAAGAAGCTGTAGAGAAAGCTTTAGAGATTATGCCCGATCTTATTTTGATGGATATCGTTCTTAAAGGGGATACTGATGGTATTGAAGCGGCTTCTAAGATTAAAAACTTAAATATCCCAGTCATATATTTAACTGCTCATTCTGAAGAACCTACAATTGAAAGAGCCAAACTAACCGGGCCCCATGGATATATAATTAAACCTTATGATGCTAATGAACTTAAATATGCCATAGAACTTGCTATTTATAAAAACCAGATGGAAATGGAATTAAGGGAAAGTGAAGAGAAGTACCGTCTTCTGGTTGAAGGTCAGAAAGATATGGTGGTCGAGTTAGATACCGAAGGAAGATTCCTTTTTGTCAGCCCCAGCTACTGTGAAATGTTCGGCAAAACAGAAGAAGAATTAATTGGCAAAAAATTTATACCCTCGGTTCACCAAGATGACCGAGAATCCACTGTTAAATCAATGAAATGCTTATACAACCCACCTTATACTTGTTACGTCGAGCAGCGAGCCATGACCCGAGATGGCTGGCTCTGGATAGCCTGGTCGGACAAAGCTGTTCGGGATGATAAAGGAAATGTTAGTACCATAATTGCAGTAGGCAGAGACATCAATGAACGTAAAAAAGCTGAAGAAGCTCTAAAAGAGTCAGAAGCACATTATAGGGCAATTTTTGAGCATACAGGGACTGCGACTATTATTGTTGAGGAGGATACAACAATATCTCTGGCCAATGCAGAATTTGAAAAGCTCAGTGGTTATTCAAGAGAAGAATTAGAGGGTAAGATGGGTTGGGCAGATTTCGTGGAGAAAAACTATCTTAAAAAAATGAAGAAATACCATAGTCTTCGCAGAACTGATCCTGCGGCTGCGCCAATAATTTATGATTTCAGGTTCATCGACCGGCAGGCCAATGTTAAAAACATCCATTTAAATGTTGATATAATACCTGGCACCAAAAAGAGCGTAGCATCTCTTCTTGACATTACTGAACGTAAACAGGCTGAAAAAGCCCTTGCCAAACTAACAATTGAGATTACTAATGTTAATGTCCTCCTTAAAGCAGAAATCAAAGAACGTAAAAGAATGGACCAAATTGTTGATGATAATGTTAAAAGACTGAAACTTGCTTTAGAATCGTCTGATATGGGTGCTTGGGATTTAGATCTGGTAAATGACACTAGTATCCGGACACTTGAACATGATCAAATATTTGGATATGATTCACTTTTACCAGAATGGGGTTCCAAAATTTTCTTTGAACATATTCTAACCGCGGATCGAAAATATGTCCAACAGAAATTTGAAAATGCTTATGAAACTAATAAATTATATTTTCAATGTAGAATCATCAGGCCAGATAAACAAATACGGTGGATCGAAGTATACGGTAATGTTTATCGTGACGAGAAAGATGTTCCAATCAGAATGTTAGGAGTAGTCCGTGACATCACAGAACGTAAAGAAGCTGAAACCCATTTGCTGAGAGTTATAGGCGAAAAAGAGATGTTATTAAGGGAAATTCATCACCGTGTTAAAAATAACATGCAGATTATTTCCAGTCTTCTAAGTTTGGAATCTTCTCAGGTCTTTGATAAAAGAGATATTGCCCTTTTCACTATAGTTCAAGACAGGGTTAAATCAATTTCACTTATACATGATAATTTATATCAATCAGAAGATCTTTCCAGTATCAAATTTGAAGATTACATAAAGAACTTAAGTTCTCAACTTTTCTCTACATATGCCAGAAATTCTAATATAAAATTGGTAACGGATATTGTTGATGTTAAATTTAATATGGAAACTGCCATTCCACTGGGTCTTATTTTAAATGAACTGGTAAGTAACAGCCTGAAACATGCATTTCCTGATTCTGAAGGTGAAATATTCATATCTTTACATCATAACGGTGAAGAAATTGAAGTAATAATCAAGGATAATGGTGTGGGGCTACCTGAAGATATGGAACTTAAAAATCCGAGAAAATTAGGATTACAATTAGTAAATACCTTAGTTGAACAGCTCGAAGGCACAATCGAGGTAGACCGAAGTCACGGAACCGAATTTAAAATTAAGTTTAAAGAATTACAGTATGAGGAGAGATTATAAAGTCATGTAATGGGTGTTTTGGATGGAGAGAGGTTATAAATTATATAATATTGAAGAATTAAATCCTGGAGATCATCTATGTGTTCTTTACCAGACTGATGAAGAACATAAAGCTATAATAACTCCCTATCTAAGATCTGGCTTGGAGAATAATGAGAAAGTATTTTACATAGTTGACGCACGCACCTCAGAGACGGTTCTCAACTATCTACGTGATGATGGTTTTGAGGTGGATCCCTACCTTAAAAGTGGACAATTAAGCATGCTCACGGTAAGTGAGTCTTATATGAAGGGTGGAGTTTTTGATCCGGATGGTATGATCAAAATGCTCACTGAAGAGACAGATAAAGCTCTGGAAGATGGTTATGTTGCTCTTCGTGTTACTGGTGAGATGTCCTGGGCACTGCGAGGATTACCTGGATCAGAACGCCTCATAGAATATGAAACCAAACTGAATAAATTTTTCCCTACTAACAAAGCTCTAGCCATTTGTCAGTATGACTGCAGGGTATTTGACCCTGAAATCCTCCTGGACATATTAACCACCCACCCCATAGCTGTTATTGGAACAGAAATCTATGAAAACTTTTATTACGTCCCCACAGAAGAATTTCTGGCAGGAAAAGCCAATAAAAAAACATTAGAACACTGGATTGAGAATCTGAAACTACGTCGAAAAATGGAGAATACTCTCAGGAAAAGTGAAGAACGTTATTCATTAACCCTTGAAGCTGTTAATGATGGACTCTGGGACTGGGATGTATCATCAGGAGATGCATTTTTTAGCCCTAATTATTACAAAATGTTAGGATATGATCCTGGGGAATTTCCGGCCAACTATGAATCCTGGCAATTGCTTGTTCACCTGGATGATAAAGATTCAGCTGAAAAAAAGTTACAAAAAAGCGTTAAATCATGTGAAGGATTTGAAATAGACCTCCGGATGAAAACTAAATCTGGGAAATGGCTATGGGTATCTACCCGTGGCAAAGCAGTTGAAAAAGACTTAGATGGGTCAGCAACCCGAATGGTTGGGACATTAAATGATATAACAACGCGTATAATAGCTGAAAAAAAGATTAACAATTCACTTAAAGAAAAGGAAATGCTACTTAAGGAGATTCATCATCGGGTTAAAAATAATTTAATGATTATATCCAGTCTTTTAAACCTTCAGTCCAGACAAATAAAGGATAAAGTATCCAAGGATATCTTTAAGGAAAGTCAGAACCGTGCACGTTCCATGGCCCTTATACATGAGCGATTATATCAGTCTACTGATCTTAAAAGGATAGATTTTGGTGATTATATAGGATCTTTATCAAAAGAGCTATTTCACACCTATGCCGGTGATCTGGGCCACATAGAACTGAAAATTAATGTTGATGATATTTTTCTGGATATAAACACGGCGATACCTTTAGGTTTGATTGTAAATGAACTAATTACTAACAGCTTAAAACACGCTTTTCCAGATGGTAAAATGGGAGAAATTAATATTGATTTCCATCCCCTGGATGATCACTATGAATTCTCTGTCAAAGATAATGGAATCGGATTTCCAAAAGATTTAAATTTCCATAATACTAATTCGCTGGGCATGCAAATGGTAACGAGTTTAACAGACCAAATAGATGGTGAAATTGAACTTAATAGAATTGGGGGTACTGAATTTAAGATTACTTTTAAAGATTTAGGTATAAAATAAATTCTTTTTTTCTTTTTAAAATGAAGCATTTTTGGAATAATAATAAAATTACCTTGTTGAATTTCATAATATTTTTAAAATCCTTATTATTATAATAAACAAGGTTATGTTGTAGTATTGAAAATTTCAGCTTCTATTTAAAGGCTAAAATCATTTTAAACTATAAAAATAAGTAGTATGATCTGGAATATTACATATTATAATTAAATTTTTTAGAATCGGGGTGAAATTTATGCAGAAATTCTGCAAAATAGGAGCACCATTATTTTTTTTAAGTATATTGCTGGTCTTTTTACTTACTAAATATTATTTTTAAATTTGGAAAATATGGATCATAATATAAAATTTTATTTAAAAAAATAGTTTTTTTTATTTGTGATTTTCATCCAGATATTCTTTTAAACGAATCTGTAAACTATCTGGAACATTATTATAAACAATAGTATCTAAAATTTGGCCCAAACCAATATCTTGAGCATGCTGAATAAATTTTAAATCTCTGATGGGTATCTTATCAATATTATTGACGTTTTCATTGGAAAATAATATTAATCGAGGATATAATCTATATAAAAACGGAATTGATTTTCTGATATCCTTTAACAAGGCCAGTGCAAATGATTCTACTGATACGGAATCGGTACTGGCAAATACCATGCCTGGTTCCAAATTGACAATATGTGCTTTCCCAAATTCTAATTTCCCAATTTCAAGAGCATTTCTGTTAGGCCCGAAGGTGGCCTGAGCCTGGGTGGCCACAAAAAGAGTAAGTCGAAGTTTTTCTTTAATAGAATCGCTTATTTCTACGATTTTTTCTATAAAAGTATCTGATTTATCATCAATAGATTTTAAACTGCTGCCATGGGCCTCATTTTTGATAAAATTATTGAAAGGGCCATTAGCATGGAAATCCATCCGACTATCATCCCTTAAAATCCCCACCATATTTTTAAAACCGAGGGTGGCCCCGGCCTGGCTATGGGAGCTTAATCGAGGTAAATTAATGATATGATCAACTTTTTTAATCCACTTGGTTACATGAAATCCATGGGGCCATGATGGAGTATGATTTGAATGATAATGAATAAAACCCTCTTCCCAGCCTTCAGATTCAAAACTTATAAATTCATCATCAATAGTACCCATTCCAGATTTAAGATAATTATCACGGGTGCTACCATGAATAACTCCTGAATGGTGATGAAGCACATTTTTCAGCCCGGATTGATCCCCAATAAAAACTTTTGCCCCATTTTCAGTGAGGATTTCTGAGATTACCTTAATTGAAAGGGGATGGGTGGTAGAAGGATAAGGATCTGGAGAATTCAGGGCCGGCTTTAAGAGAACAATATCTCTGGGGGTTAGCCATTCTAAGTTATTTGTTGATTTTAAAAAAACATTTTTAATGGATTTACTGATAGAATTAGCATTAGAATCTGATAATCCCTCAACGAAAACAGTGTTATCCATCATTTTAACATCTCTTAGTTTTAATTGCACCTGAGAACATGGATTATTATCTGTTATTTTTACTATTTATTTTTTTAAATAGTCTAAAATAAAAAAATCTTTAATAAACCATATTTAATGCCTATTTCAAAGCTTCTTCAAAGGCATCACTATGATGTCCAGAGGCCAACTGCTTTTTGCATTCTTCATCTGAAAATAATCTCATTTTTGCTGCTCTACAAGGATAATGCTGTAATTTCAGACCGGCTTCTGTGGGAAGGTTTTCAGGATCTGGAACTTGACCCATATATTTTTCATTTATATAATCGGCCACAAAGGCGGTGGATCCACAAGGGGAAGTTCTTAAAACATCCACACCTTTCAGCTTGCTTCCATCCAATACTAATTCAATTTTAGGCTTTCCAATTTTAGATACAAATTCATCAAAGGCAGGATTACCATTTTCTTCCAGCTCACACATTATATATGGGCAGGTGACATTTCCATATCTTTCTAGCTGGTTTTTAAAGCCTTCACCATTCCAGGCAGCAACAATAATCCAATCAACGTCTTTATTGATCATATGAATCAGATCTAAGGTAACATCTGGGTGGGTGGTATAGGTTATTAAGATATTTGCTTCTTTAATTTTCACCATCAGGTTTTCAGGAATTTCTAACTCATCCATAAACGTAGATGATGGCTTTTCCAGTTCTATAAACTCAGCATCAAATTCCATTTGTATAGTTTCATAGGCCCGGTCGCCATATGGTCCGTCAGTTACAATTACCACTTTTAACATAATTACTCCTCCAATATGATGATGTTTTTTAACCTAATTTTATTAGTTCAATGCTAGCAAAAAGGATTATCATTGCTTTTATTTATTTGATTTAGATCACAACAGCCTGACTTTTTACAATTACCATCTTCAGTTTTATTAATTTGATAATTATATAATTCCTGAACCCAATCTCCTAATTCATCCCGCATATTTCTGTAAAATTCCACTCTTTCTTCTTTATTACCTTCAATCGAAGATAAATCATCGAAGGGCTGTTTGAAATATTTTTTACCGCCAATAAAGAAGGGGCAGGCATTATATGGATTTCCACAAATGGTGACCACATAGTCGAATTCCTGGCCTTCATAGTCTTTTAAACTATTTGATAATTGTTGAGAAATGTCAATTTCAATTTCAGCCATTACATCTATGGCCAGAGATTCCATTTCTCGCGGGTCACTTCCTGCACTAAAAACATCAAATTCTTCTCCGTAGAAATGCTGGAAAAATCCTTCGGCCATTTGGGAACGAGCCGCGTTGTGGATGCACATGAATAAAATTCTTTCTTTTTCAGATTCAATTACCATAATAATCACTCTTAAAATTAGATAAATTGCTTAATAAACACAATTAGAGCTTTAATTTACAATAAAATTTATTTCAAGGAATTAACAATATTTAATAAATGGCCAGTGGAAATTGAGAATAGAGATAATGCACTGGCCATAATTTGATCTTTACCTTAAAGATATTATCAAATTCCTTTTTTGAGATATATTAAATAGAAAGTCACATTTCAAAACAATTCGAATTCTAATATTATTTACTATGGGAACTATTTAATCAACATGGAATAGTAATATAACCATTTATTTGGGGGAAATAGTAAATAATAGAAATTTGATAATTAAAATCATTAATTATAGTATATTTAGAGGCTTTTCCATGAAAATTAATCGCTGTTGTCCTACTGATCCTGAAATGAAAATGAATTGGGAGAATGAACTCCAAGAAGACTCCAATTCTCTTAAAAATCCAAATATTGATGAAACAGCTTCTTTACTTAAAATACTAAGCAATCCTTCTCGATTAAAAATGGTTCTTTTGTTATCTAAACGGGATTACTGTGTTTGTGAATTTGTAATTTTATTGAATGAAAAACAAAATTTAATTTCCTATAATCTTGGAATTCTAAAAAAACATGGTATGGTGGATTCTTACTATAGTTCCAAGGATAAATATTATACCTTAAATGAAAAGGCTGTAAATATCGTTCGATGTTTGAAACAGAATTTAATTCTTGGTTAAATTAGTTAATTACTTAATTTTGATATCTATTTTGTTTTGATTCACTTAATTATCACAATTAATTAGAAAACTTATTATCATATGAAAACTATTTAATCATAATATAATATCTTCTTAAGTGATTTCATGGCTATATTCAAAGATAAATTTCAGGAACTAGAAGAAAATAACGACATTAATGGTCTTATTGAATTATTAAATGCTGATAAATGGCAGCACCGATACAAGGCCATTGTATCATTGATAAATATTGGAGATAGCTCGGCCATTGAACAAGTTAAAGGAGCTATGGATGATGATAACTCCATTGTTCGAGAAACAGCCATTAAATACCTCAGAATGAATAATGCTTATCCTAAAACTAGGCCAGAAGATATAAAATTATATCCATTTGATATAAAAAATTCTTACACCAGAATCAAAAAAATCACGGCCAGTTCTGATGATTCTATTCATTCAGAAAGTGCTGCAAATGAAGATATCAATAATAAATTAAAAGAAGAAGCTGCAAATTTAGGGGCCAATGCTATCATAGAACTTGTTTACGAAAAAGGGATTTTTACACTTTTTAGGGGTGTTAAAGGCCATGGAAATGCAGTTTTTATTAAAGATTTAAAAAGTGTGGAAAGAAAACAGGATTCTGGATTGGGACTATTTGCTTTAGGTATCTTTTTTATAATGCAAGGACTAGTTAGCTTTCCTTATTTTCCTAAATTTTTGGTTCCGATTGGTATTTTTGTCATTATTAATGGAATATTTACTCGTTTGGGCTACAAAAATAAAACATATTTCCTGACATTTTTAAGTTTAATAATTGGATTTGGAGCAATAGGAATATTTTATATTCTTAAAAATGGTTTTCAATTTTATACATATGATTACTACCTAGTGTTCATGTTTTTATTAATAATAGCCTTTGTTTATGAATATCTTAAAAGAAAAAGTAATACTAATTTGCCTTGGAAAGATCAGTGGGGCTTTAGTTGATAAGAAATTAATAAATTTAACATATTCTAGAAGAAAAAAATAAAGAATTTAGTATTCAATTAACTGAATAATCACTATTCTCCCAATTCCCTTAAATTGGCCTGAAAACTCCTCTCCACAATAGGATTGGCGGCCATTTCCGGAATTCCCAGTTCTTTTAAAACCTTTTTTGTAAATTCCAGTGAATTAGCATCCTCTTCACATTCAGAAACTTGGGCCACAGTATCATTTATTGTTTTTAAATAATCAATAGCTTCTTCAAAGATTAGATACAATTCATCACCTTGCTGTGGATCATCCCAGGAAGATAAAAGGCATTTCAACTTTTCTATTTCTTTTAACTTCTGAACTGATTTTAAGGAGGCCCTATAATCATCATAAATAGGTAAACCTCCTTTAAGGGGAATGGCATCTCCACTAAATAATATTTTTTCTTCTCTTAAAAATATAGAAATAGAACCATTAGAATGGCCCGGTGTGTGGATAATCTTTAAATTTAATTTTCCATCCAATTCAAATTCATCTCCATCTTCCAAGACAATGTCGACCTCCACAGGCCCATCCACTAGAGAATGGAAGTTAGGAACTGGTCTTTCTTTGAATTGTAATTCAATATCTTCAATCCATTCTTTTTCGCCACAGTGGGCGGCCACTTCACAGTATGTTTTTCTTTTTATAGAACTGGCAGAACCAATATGGTCTGGATGGGAATGGGTTAAAATCAGCAAAGTTAGATCTTCAGGATCTAATCCAATTTCTTCCATATAATCAAAGATTATCTCTTCTGAGTTTTTAACACCGCTGTCAATTAGAACTAAAGTGTCTCCAGCTATTAAATAAGAGTAAACAAATCTTTCAAGTATTCCCGTTTCGGTTTTTATTTCAAATGGTATTTTTAAAGCGTGAACATATTTACTAATCTGCATTATAATTACTCCCTGAATTTTTATTCTTTATATTCAATATTGTGACGACTATGATTAAAGTTTTTAATAAAAACGATAGAAATTATGTTTCACTATCTGATCAATAGATAAATTCTTCATTCATTTTCATTAGGGTTAAGTTAAAATTAATTAAGAAAAAATTATTTCAAGTAGTTTTAATCTAATAGGGTAGTGATATCATGAAACTATTAAGATTCATAAAACAAGATTCTTCATCATTTGAGCCAAAAACAGGAATATTAATTGCTAACAAAGTGGTGGAAATAGGTCAATCTCTATTTGATTTCCCATTATCTGATAAAGATTTAGATAAAAAACAAGAATATTTGCTGGAGGACATTAAAATTCTTCCTCCCGTTGCCCCATCTAAAGTAGTGGCTGTGGGATTAAATTACCACGATCATGCGGTAGAATTAAATATGAAGATTCCTGATGAACCTATTATTTTTATTAAACCTTCTACTACGGTTATAGGCCATGAAGATACTATTATTTATCCGCCTCAGAGCAATAATGTTCACTATGAGGCCGAACTGGCCATTGTTATTTCTAAAAAAGCAGAAAAAGTATCAGAAGAAGATGCCATGGACTATGTTTTAGGTTACACAGTCCTTAATGATGTTACAGCCCGTGATTTACAGGAAAAGGATGGTCAATGGACCAGATCCAAAAGTTTTAATACATTCTGTCCACTAGGCCCCTGGATTGAGACAGATATAAACCCCCATAATAGAAATATTTCTTTAAAGGTCAATGGTGAATTAAAGCAGGATTCCAATACAGAAAATCTAATATTCTCTGTAGAAAAGATTATTAATTTTATCTCAAATATAATGACTTTAAATCCGGGAGATGTAATTGCTACTGGTACTCCTCCAGGTGTGGGCAGCTTGCAAGTGGGGGACAGTGTGGAAGTAGAAATAGATGGTATTGGTATTTTAAGGAATGTAGTTAGTTCCTTTTAATTTGTTAAAATGACTTAGGCCTACTTTTGAATTATCTAACTTCAAATTACTTTCATAGATTTTCATTCTTTTTTAATTGAATCATTATTATATTTTTTATATTGTTTTTCTAACAAATTTACAGAAATTTCTGATCCATGGCCAGGTAAGTAGATTGAGCAATCTGTTTTAAGAAGTTTTCCCCAGCTTTCAACCATTAATGATATATGGTCTGCAAAAGGTGGAAATATGGACCATTTAAAAACTCCAAACATAGCATCCCCCACAATGGCCAATCCATCATCAATTATTATGCTGATTGACCCGGGAGAGTGGCCAGGAGTAGGTATGACGTATGCCTGGAATCCAAATTTATTTAAATCAAATTTTTCATCAATTTCAATGTCTGGATGAACTGGATCATATTTGTATCTGCTTTGAATTCTTTTTCCAATGAAATTAATTAAAAATCTGGTTAAAATATTAGTTCCTTTAGGTAATGGACTGTCTCCATTTTTTAAATAATTTGCTTCACACTTATGAACGATTACTTTGCAGTTATATTTCTCTTTAATTTTGGTTGCATTTTCGCAATGGTCAAAATGAGTATGGGTAAGTATTAAGCAGGATAACTGGTTTTCACCCAGAATATCATCCAAATTTTTACTTAATTTTTTCCAGGAGCTTGCTCTACCAGTATCTATTAAAAAGAATTTATCATTTGAGGAAACTAAAAAAGAATTACTTCGGCCAGATAGAACTTGATAAATGATCAATCCATGGCTTTTTATCCATTTTTTCATTTTTAATCCCTTAATTTATTAATTTTATAAACTTATTTGAATTTATATTCAGAATTAAATAATCATAAAAATATTTTTACTATTAATTACCATAACTAAACACAGTGATCAAATTGAATGACGAATCAAATCAGGATAGTAAAAATTCTATAAATTTAAAAAGATTTTTAAAAGAAAAAGAACCTAAAAAGCCAGAGTTTCTTATAGCCATAATTGTGAATGTTATTTTTTTATATGTGGTCAATAACCTGGTTTCCTGGAATATATCATTTATCACGGCTTCTTTCAATGATATTTTGTGGATTTTGAATATTTCCATAGTTGCGAATATAGTGGCCAATATTATATTTCTAATTTACTTTTCCGACTGGTTAAAAAGTTTAATTCAAATTTTACTCAACATAATTGGTATTTTAGTAGTTTATTATCTTTATGTGGTGTTTCCATTCGTGTTTTCCAATATATGGATTACTTGGGGACTGGGAATAGCTTTGATACTTGCTCTTTTTGGTATTGTAATAGCCACATTTATTGAAGCTGCAAGATTCATTTTGATTTATATTATTAAAATAGATAATTAATTGGGGATATATTTTTAAATAGCCCCTTTAAATATTTTTTATTTTTGTTTTATCCTAATCAAACCTTCACTTTCACCTGTAATGCACTCTGCACCCTTTTTCCCAACAATAAAAGTGTTTTCTATTCCTACCATCCCTACATCTTTAATTCCTTTTTTAGGTTCCAGGGCAAAGACCATTCCATTTTCTATAGGGTCATGGAATCCTTCAGCAATCACAGGTACTTCATCAACTTGTAGGCCTATGCCATGGCCTAAAAATCGCACGGTTCTATTGCCAAAACCCATAAAATTTTCCAAAAATTCACTATCCAGATTTCCTATAATTGATTTATAAATATCAGAAGGAATCATTCCCGGACTTAACATATCGGCTATATCATTTTGAACTTCCACACATTTAATCTGGGCCTCTGCAACGTGTTCTGGAGGATTTTGGCCAAACATGTAGGTGCAAGTTTTATCAGTATGATATCCATCCACCCCAGACCCAATATCTATATAAATCAGATCCCCTTTTTTTAATTTCCTCTGACGACTTCCAATTAATGGTACTGCAGGGCCCAAGCCATAATTACCACTGGCTCCATCAAAATATGATGGATAAATTGAACTTTCACCAAAACAGACATGTCCTAAAACCATTTCTGTTTCAAACATACCAAAACGGGCCACACCGTGATGGCCCTCTTTAATCATAATGGAATAAAGCTTTGTGGCTAAATCTGCTTCGCTCATACCTTCTTTTAAAATTTCAGGTACAATATTTTCCAGGACATTTTCATGAATTTTTCCAGATTTTCGCATTAAAGAGAGTTCATAATCACTTTTAATGGCTCGGACAGTTAATAAATCTCTATCAACTGATTTAATATTCTTAAAGGGGAAATGCTTTTGAAATCTTTGATACATGGCCAGAGGCACTACTTCGGTTTCCAGATAAACTGTTTCTGGAATTTTATCAGGAACTGCATCCCGGTAACTTCGCATGGGTTGAATATTGTCAAATAATGATTCATCAAGGGCCCTTTCATAGCTGCGCCTTACCCAGTAGGTGGCCTCACCGTCGCGGGGGATAATTAATATTCCGTCCTGCATGGTGCCGGTGAAATAATACTGGTTGATTTTACTGAAAATAACTGATATTTCCCAAGAGAGATTTGATAAATTCATATGATTTTTAAACCGTTTCATACGATTTTTTAATTCTGTGGAAGGAACTTTTTCCATTTTAAGAACTCCGTATTTGAATAAATTTCATTGATAATCTTTGGTTGTTATTTAATTATATTAAATTTTTAATGATTAAAAAAAGTTTAGGAATTAATTAAGTTTATTAAAATAGGAAATAAATAGTTATTAGTGATTTCTATGAAAAAAGTGAGTGATTTTGAAGGTTTAAATGGTAACATAGTAGCATTTAAGGAACAAGTATCTGATGCAGAAAAAATAACATTTGTTGGGGCTCCAGGTGTTTGCACGCCATTTGCAGAGCTTTTTGCTTATGCTGTCAGGGATAAAAAGTCCTGTTTTATTACCTTAACTGATATTGAAAGTGCCAGGTCTTTTAAACTTACTCCACAGGGAATGCAATTGTCTGAAGCTGTAGATCCACAGGCCGATGTAGTGGCCTTACTTGGTGGATTGTCCATGCCCAAAGCTAAGGTCAATGTCGATGAATTAAATGAAATGATTGGTAAAATTCTTAATGAGAATGGTAAAATCATTGGATTAAGTTACATGGATATGTTTGTAGAGGCTGGATGGGAAAATAAGGTTAATTTTGACTGTATAATAAATGGAACACTAATAGGGTCGGTTAATAGTTACAAATAATATCTTTATAAAAAAGGATATCTATCTTAAAATTGTTATTATTACTCTATTTGTGTGTTTAGGGATTTTATATCGAATAAATTTAAATTCAATTGCATTTTATCTTTGTTAATTAAAAAGTTCATAGTTCACAATAACTTTATTACTTTATTTAACTAAAATATAATATAAGAAATATATGATTTTTTTAAAAAATCCTTTTTTAGAGTTAATTGAATAATGGGTGATAATATGGTAAAATGGGGACCGGTTATTGTCGGATTTTTCCTGGCAATTATATTAGGTAATTTGTTAGGAGCTTATGTAAATCAATACTGGGGAGTGAATTTAGGGCTATTCATAGCAGGTTTCATTGTTGGTTATTGGGTCCATGAAGGATTCTTCGGTGGAATATGGAATGCTACTGTGGCTGGATCATTTGGGGCCATTGTACTGGCTATTTTATTGATTGTGGGTGGAACAATCTTTGGAGGCCTGGCCGGTTTTGCAGCAGGTGCTGTAACTGGAGCAACTGTTGTAATTGCTGCTTTAATTCTTAATATAGTATTTATGGGAGTTGGAGGAGCAATTGGTGGAATATTGGCAGGTAGTGATTAAAAAACAATATAAAAATCATTTAAAATTTTATTTTTTTCATAATATTCTTTTTAATTCATTGATTAAAAAAATTCTACTTATTTCTTTTTATTTAAATAGAATATTAAAAAATATTTTAAAAAAAAATGTTTTGTGAATAAAATTAATTATAATTTAATTGGGCAGATTATAATCTATTACTGGATTTTCTATTCTTTTTAAGGCCTCTTCAAGAATGGCTTGGGGAAAGCAATATTTTATAAAAACTTAAATATTGTTATATATTTTGTTTTAAAAATGAAATAATTATAAAAGTAACTACTTAAATTCAACATCTACTAACTCACTAACACACTCAATGGACCTTTCAACCGCATTAGAGGCCATTATAACATTCAAGGCACCATTATTACAAATCTCCGCACATCTACCACAGATTCTACATTTTTCTCTATCTATTTTTGCTTTCCCATTTTCCAGTTGCAGTGCATTAACAAAACAAATATCTTCCAGGCATCTACTGCACCCCGAACATTTATCCTCTCGGAATTTAAGTTCCACACCAATCATAGGCCCAATACTTCGGCCCATTTTTTCAGGAAGATATGGAGCCATTTTCCACAAACAACAGCAAGGACAGCAGTTACAAATGGTTAAAAGTTCTTCTTTAGGTCCAGTATTTAACCACACGCTGTCCAGTTTGTTTCTACCAATAATATGCACTAAACCTGCTTTTTGACATTTTTCAACGTGATTTATAGCTTCTTCAGCAGTCACAGTTTTTCCTAATTTTGATGAGATTTTTTTGGCACCAGGGCCCATAAATAAACAGCCTAAATCATGCGAATAATCCTTACAATTATTAGAAACACGACATAAGCATGAATCCATAATAACGTGGTTATTGGATTTTTTTATTATTTCTTTTAATATCTGGCTGGGTAGTATTGTATCATTGGAAACTGGAATATTAGTATTAAGGTTTATTTCTGCAATATTGAGGTTCGTTTTAGCAACAGTACTATCTCTAGGAAGTACTATCATATTATCTCCTTCAAAAAATAGTTTATTAGCTGCCCAAGCCATTGGAGGAATTTTTTGACATGTCCGAGCCATGAAAAACCGAAGATTGAAGGTTGATTTAATGATTTGTATACTAATGTCGGATATGGTTATTCTGGCCATTTATTATCTCCTAATAAATATTTTAGAATTAAATGTAATTAATGGTTTAATTAATTATTTCAGTAAGAAGAATAGTTAATTTTTTATTTTTAGGATTATTTTTATATTAAATTTTTAATCAACTTATCCTATTAAATGCATATTTTTATGAACAAATAATTTATTCTAAACTTATTTACACTTTAAAATCATTATTCTTTAATTTAAAGCTTAATCTGCTAAATTCAGTGGAATTTCATAATTAGGATTTTCTATCAATATTATCTAATTAAATCTTTATCAATAATATCTTCTATCTTAAATTGGAATACTCTAATGCTTATTATAACAAATGTTATTTTTAAATGTTAATTAATATCATAAAGATTGGTTTTTGATAAAATTAGAATCAGAAATTATCTTAGAATAGGGTGGTGAATAATTTATTTTTAAATTAATTTTTATTAATTATTAGAATCTTATTCTTTATTTATAATCATTTAACTTTGATTTTAGCTGAAATTATACAATTTAATTCTCATTTTTTATAAAAAATATTTAATAATTCTCCAAAGTTTTTTATCAAATAAAAAATAAAAAAATAATAAAGAATAGTAAAATTACTAATTAATTAATCTTATAATTGGGAGTTGGGGTAACGCAATGTCTTATGATAAAGAAAAATTATCCAGTGGGATATCAGGGCTTGATGAAATTTTAATGGGCGGATTTGTACCTAACAGATCATATCTACTTCGCGGAATGCCTGGAACAGGTAAAACTGCTCTGGGAATGCATTTTCTATCTGAAGGTGTGAAAAATAATGAGAAAGTTCTTTTCATTAACATGGGGGAACCAACAGATCAGATTATTTCCAATGCCAAAAAAATGGGCTTTAATGTAGATAATATTGATTTTTTAGATTTAAGTCCTGATGAAAGTTTTTTTTCTAAAATGGAGGCTTATGATATATTTTCTCCTGCGGAAGTGGAACGAGAATCGACTACCTCCGAGATTATTGAAAAAATTGAATCATTAAACCCCCAAAGAGTATTTTTAGATCCTATAACCCAATTTAGATATCTTTCTACTGATGAATTTCAGTTTAGAAAACAAGCCCTTTCTTTTCTTAGATTTCTGACTGATAAAGGCGCTACAGTTCTATTCACTTCAGAATTTAGTGCTAATGATCCGGACGATGATCTACAATTCATGAGTGATGGCATAATTAACCTTGATTTTTTCTCGGAAGGTAGAAGTATCTCAGTAAGTAAATTCAGAGGTTCAGGTTTTCGTTTTGGAACCCATTCTATGAGAATAACTCCGGAGGGGGTGAAAATATATCCTCGTTTGCGCCCTATGTTAAAAGAAAAAGAGTTCAAACACGAAACCATATCTTCAGGGGTTCCTGAGATGGACGAACTTTTACATGGGGGTATAGAAAGAGGCACAGCAACTATTATCAGTGGTCCCAGTGGTGTTGGTAAAACTACAATTGGAATTCAATTTATGAAAGAAGCTGCCGGGCGAGGTGAACGTTCAGTTGTATATACCTTTGAAGAAGGTTTAGAAAGTCTCATAAACCGTTGTGAATCTATTAATATACCGGTCAAAAGCATGATTAATACGGGTATGTTGGAGGTAATCCCGGTAGAGCCTCTTCGATATTCACCTGAAGAATTTGCACAACTGGTACGTGAAGAAGTTGATTCTAATGAATCTAAGATTGTAATGATTGATAGTACGTCTGGATACACCTTATCTTTACGTGGAGAGGATCCAGTGAGCCACTTACACTCTATCACTAAATACATGACCCGTAGTGGTGTTACAGTTATTCTTATAAATGAAGTGGAAAATATCACTGGGGGCCTTAAAGTAACTGAAATTGGAATCAGTTACCTGGCAGACAACATTGTATTCTTGCGCTACTTTGAGATGAGTGGTGAAATGCGAAAAGCAATAGGAGTTCTTAAAAAACGTTTAAGTGATTTTGAAAAAGGCCTTCGTGAGATTACTATAACAAAATATGGAATTAGAGTTGGTCAACCGCTTAAAAACATACGTGGCATACTCAACGGCTCACCTGAAAGATTCAATGAAGAGGATAGTGACTAAAATGTCACTTAAACCACTAATCTTGGCTTTAAATAGAAATAAACGAAATTTGGAAATTTTAGAGAAGATATTGGGTAAAGAAGGATATCAAGTTGTAGGTGTTTTGCATCCTCAGGAATTGGATTCTGAAATTGAAAAACAAGAAAAAATTGATCTGGCATTAATGGACATTTCTGGTTTTGATAAAAGTATCTGGACGTCTTGTGAACGCTTGAGAATAAAAGAAATACCTTTTCTAATTCTAAGTCCACATCATCAAAGAGCAGTTGAAGAGCAAGGTAAAATTGAAGGTGCCCAGGGAGTATTGGTCAAACCATTGGTTGTTAAAGAACTTTTAGTACTTATTAAAAGTCTAATTGATGATTAAATACAATTGTTAATACAATGATCTTGGAGAGATTATATGGAAAAGATTTTGATTTTACTTACAAATCCCAAGAACAGTGAGATGATAGGTACTCTCTTAGGGACTAATTATGATATTATTTACTCCCTATCTGAAATTGAGGAAGATTCTAAAGATATAGATACTATAAGTCTGTTAATCACTGATTTAATTTCCTGGTCTCGAAATGGGGAAAAATTAAAATATATCAAAGAAAAAGAAATGCCACTATTTTTACCTTTTCTTCTGGTTGTTGCTCCTAATGATCTTAAAAATGCACAAAATATTATTTGGGAAAGCTTTGATGAAGTGATAATCGTACCTATAACAAAGATTGTCCTTTCCTCCAGAGTAAAGGTTCTTTTGCAGACACGTGATCTTTCCCTCCAAGTAAATCAACTTCTTAAAGACAAAGAGATGTTAATTAAGGAAATCCATCATAGGGTGAAAAATAATTTAACTGTAATCAGCAGCCTACTAAGTCTTCAATCACGTTATATTAAGGATGAATCCGATAAAGATTTATTTAAAGAGAGTGAAAACCGGGCTAAATCCATGGCCCTAATTCATGAGAGACTCTATCGTTCAGAAGATGTTAAAAGTATTGATTTTTCAGATTATATTGCCTCACTGTCCAGAGATCTCTTTGATACATATGTTACATCTAAAGATAAAATCCAGCTAAAGTTAGATGTGGAAAATATAATGGTGGATGTAGATAATACTGTTCCTCTGGGCCTTATAATCAATGAACTGGTTACCAATTGTCTTAAATATGCATTTCCTTCTAATCGAACAGGTACTATTAATATTAATTTTCATAAGATTGGTTCGGAATATGTGCTGGAGGTAATTGATGATGGTATAGGTCTACCAGAAGACTTTGATACAGATAAAAGTGATAGTTTAGGTATGCGACTGATATCCGGCCTCACTTCTCAGCTTGATGGAGAAATGGAAATGTCGAATGAATCAGGGACTACTTTCCGTATACGATTCAGTGATAGCTAATTTCAATCTAAAAAATTAAATTTAAAATTTACAAATTACTTTAACAAATTGTTAACTTTATTTATTTAATATTTTATCTTTGACTATTAATAAAAAAATGAAATTTAGTCATTGGTCCGGGTGCTTCTCAAAAGCTTATTTATAAAGGTATTATTCCTTTTGAAAAGTCATGTTTCATAACCGATGCTTTTGATCATCTGAGTAATGTGATTGATCAATTATATGACATTTTAAAAAAACAATATAATATTTAATTTTAATTTTCAATTCATATTATTAATATTATGTTTTGTTTGAAATACCTTGAGTTGTCTAAACTTTATAAGTTTTAATACAAAAGAATTATAACAATTGTTATATAACAATGGTTATATATAATTTAATGAATAAATAAAAAAAATAACGGTGAGAATATGGTAAAGATACCAGAACTTAAAAGAGGAATAGCAAACGATATCACAGAAACAATAGGAAATACTCCATTAGTAAGATTAAACAGATTAACTACAGGCCTTAAAGCTGAGGTTGTTGTAAAAGTTGAATCATTTAACCCTATAAGTAGTATAAAAGATAGAATTGGTGTTGCTTTAGTAGAATACGGTGAAGAGCAAGGACTAATTAAAGAGGATTCTGTACTCATTGAACCAACCAGTGGGAACACGGGAATTGCACTTGGGTTTGTGGCTGCTGCTAAAGGATACCGATTGATTCTCACCATGCCGGATACCATGTCTTTAGAGCGAAGAAAACTTCTGGCAGTATTTGGTGCAGAAATTGTTTTAACTCCGGGCGCAGATGGAATGCCTGGTGCGATAGCTAAAGCTGAAGAGTTAGCCAGTCAAATTCCAAATGCGGTAATGCCTCAACAATTCAAAAATCCAGCTAACCCTAAAATTCACAGGGAAACTACAGCAGAAGAAATCTGGAGAGACACTGAAGGTAAAGCAGATATTATTGTTGCGGGAGTAGGTACCGGAGGGACAATTACTGGTGTGGCTGAAGTATTAAAAGAAAGAAAACCGGGATTCAAAGCTGTTGCTGTAGAACCTGAGACTTCACAAGTATTAGCCACTGGTGTAAAAGGACCTCACAAAATACAGGGTATAGGTGCAGGATTTGTTCCTGAGGTTCTCAGAACAGATCTAATTGATGAAATTATTCCGGTTAAAGATGAAGATGCTGCAGCAACTTTACTAAAACTTGCTCGTGAAGAAGGAATTTTTGCGGGTATTTCTTCAGGAGCGGCTACATGGGCTGCAATTGAACTAGCTAAAAGACCTGAAAATGAAGGTAAATTAATTGTAGCTGTTTTACCAGATACTGGAGAAAGATACCTCAGTATGGAATGGGTTTTTGAGGAATTATACCAATCATATGATCAGGCAATGTTCCCCCATTAATAAACATTAAAATTTATAGAGCATTTAAAAAAATTAGTTTTATTGAATAAAGATTTGATTTAGATAATCTTTTAAATAACTAGATCTTTATTATAAATTTACTAAAATTCTATGTCTTAAAAACTAAATTGGAGGTTTTTCATGCTTGAAATGGTAAAAGAGGATATGAATATGGTAAGAATGAGAGATCCTGCTGCACGCAGTACTCTGGAAATATTACTCTGTTATCCGGGATTATTTGCAATATGGTTCCATAGAATAAGTCAAAGGTTCTGGAACCACAATTTACTTTTTTTAGGAAGATTCATATCTGCTTTTGCTCGTTTTGTCACAGGAATTGAAATTCATCCAGGAGCAGTTATAGGTCGGAGGGTTTTTATAGACCATGGGATGGGGGTAGTTATTGGAGAAACTGCAATTGTCGGTGATGATGTCTTAATTTATCAGGGGGTCGTACTTGGTGGTACAAGTCTTGAGCGAAAGAAAAGGCACCCCACTATAAAAGACGGTGTTGTTATAGGTTCTGGAGCAAAAATTATAGGTAATATAACAATCGGGACCTGTTCTAAAATCGGAGCAGGATCTGTTGTTTTAAGGTCTATTCCTCCAGGTGCAACATGTGTAGGAATTCCTGGAAGAGTTGTACAAGAAGAGCGAAAATGTGCCATTGATTTAGATCATGGTGAACTCCCGGATCCTGTTGCAGAAGTCATTAATTTACTTTTAAAACGACAGGATGAAATGGAAGCTCAGATAAAAGAACTGGGACTCACTTCAGAGGTAATGAAAATAAATGGCTTATTAAAAAGAAAATCAGAAATGGAAGAAATATTTTGTGAGGGGGCAGGCATCTAAAAAAATATGGAAAAACATAATATATAATCAAATTTAATTTAAATAAAATGATTATAATTGAAGATTTTAACAAAGATATTAATTTAAAATATCTTAATTAAAAATAATATGTTAAAAGTCATTTTTTTAATTAATTGTTTAATTATTAATATAAATATAACAGGAAATCGTGATTTAAATGAGACCTCCATGTGAAATGGTTGTGTGGTATGTTATACCAACAGTTCGTTCAGAACTGGCTAAAGAACTTCTAAAATTGGGTATGAAACAAAAAGAAATTTCTGAATTACTTGACATTACTCAACCGGCAGTTTCCCAATACATTAGTGATAAAAGGGGACACGGCATAAAATTCAATGATGATATCCAGAAATTAATCAAAACTTTTGCATTAGACCTTAAAGAGGGCACAGCAACTACCAGGGATATAATACCTCGTACTTGTCATATATGTAAACGGGTTAAAACTGAAGATATTATGTGTCAATTACATAAAGAAAAAGATAATATTCCATCTGATTGTAATGCGTGTATGGGTTCTGAAGCTGACTGCGGATGATCCCATATATTAACTAAGAAACTAAACAAAGCCATATAATCTAATTTTGACTTTTAAAATAAATATTTTTATAAATGCATAAATTATTATATATTTAAATATATTTTACGTATTCTAATCTATTTTTTCAATTGAATATTTCATGAAATTTGACCTTTTTTAACTTTATGAAATTAAATCTTAGTAAATTCTTAGTAAATAATTAATTTTATATAATTCGATTATAAAATACGATTTAGGATTTAATAAACTTATAAATTAAAGATTTTATAACTTATCTTATTATTCAATACTAAAATTAATCAATAATAAACTAACCAGCCATTAAAATAACTTATAAAAAATTGGGATATAAATGTGTGGAATCGTTGGCATAGCGGGAGATAACATTTCTAATGATCTAAAAGAAATGTTAGGTCTTTTAAAACATAGAGGGCCTGATGATTCTGGCCTATGGATTAATAATCACTTGATTCATGGAGACATATCACAAATAATCACTCCTGAAGGAAATTTTGGCCTGGGGCATAATTTACTCTCTATTGTAGGGTGCCATGGATCGCAACCAATTGTAAATGACCAGTGGTTATTGGTTTGTAATGGTGAAATCTATAATTTCCAAGAAATTAAAGAATCTATAAAAATCTCTTCTGAAAACGATTTTAAAACGGATTCTGATTGTGAAATTGTTATTAATTTAAACAAATACTTTTTGGAAATTTTAATGGAAAAAAATGGCCTTGATTTGAACTTTAAGTATAATTCAAAGGAAAATGATAGTTTTGACTATCGAACTGAGGATTCATATAAGAAAATATTATTAGATTCTTTAAAAAAAACCATGCAAAAAATTGATGGAGATTACGCTTTTGCTATTTATGATGGAAAGAATTTAGCATTGGCTAGGGATCCGGTAGGTGTCAAACCACTTTACTATGGTAAAATTAAAGGTAAAATACGAGCTTTTGCTTCTGAAAGAAAGGCCTTATGGAAAGTAGGGATAAAAGAAGTTCATTCATTACCTCCGGGCCACATTCTGTTCAATGACGAACTGATTCTTGCTGAATCATTGTTAGATTTGAAAGATCCTAATATCCATAATCAGGATAATGATTATAAAATAAATAATAATTCATTAAAATCTTTGAAAAATGAATTAAAACATGTATTAGAAAAATCGGTAGATAAAAGAATTTATGGCTTGGATAAAGTGGGATTAGTTTTCTCGGGTGGTGTGGATAGTACAATATTAGCTTCTATTTTAAAAAATAGGGACATCGAAACCACACTTTACACGGTTGGAACAAAAAACTCTTCTGACTTTCAATTTGCTAATAGGGCTGCTGAATATTACGATTTAAAATTAAAAACTTTTGATGTAAATGAAGAGATTGTTAGAAATACATTAAAACCGGTTTTAGAGGCCATTGAAGAGTTCAATGTAATGAAAATTGGGGTGGCCATGCCTATTTTTCTTGCAGCAAAAATGGCCAGTGAAGATAAATTAAAAGTTGTATTATCTGGTCAAGGTGCTGATGAACTATTTGGGGGATATAATCGTTACCTAAAAGATTATTTTAATTATGGGGAAGGCACTCAAGAAGTATTAAAGCAAGATATAAAGAATATTTATCATGTGAACCTTCAAAGAGATGACGCTGCTACTATGGCCCATGGTGTTGAACTCAGAGTTCCTTTTTTGGATAAAGAGGTAATTAAAACTGCTTTTAGAATACCAATTAAATATAAAATTGAAAGTGAAAGTGATATATTACGAAAGCATATTTTGAGACAGGTGGCTGGTGAAATGGGCGTTCCGGATTTCATTGAAAATCGCCCCAAAAAAGCAGCCCAATATGGGTCTGGTGTTCATAAAATATTGGTAAAAAAGGTCCTTAAAGATTTTGATGAGGTGGCCTTCATGAAACAACTAAGAGGCTTTTAGATAATTAAGATTATAATAGGATAATTCATTTATTAATTAAGTAATTATATAATCAAATATTATTCAATAAGTTTAGTTCCTTGATTTTTATGCATTGGTTTTATTTTAAAATCTTCTAAATTTACTATGAACAATATTTATAAAGCTAAACAAATTAATAATAATATAAATAAGATATTCTAATTTAATAAATTTTAAAAATAATTCAAAATAAATTAAACTTTACCACTATACTTAAAGAGAAGGATTTTAAATGAAAATCGAAAAAGAAGCAGAAAAAATCTTAAAAGAATTTTCAAAAACATTGGAGAACATTCCTGAATTGGAAGAAACTCATTATATTGTAGATAACATTAATCTTACACGTAAAGATATAGCTCATGATAAAAATCCTTACCGGATAATGAGAAATACTAATGTGGATGAAAATGGAAATATGATTGTTGAAAAGAGTAAATGGAAATAATCTATTTCATAATAATTAATTTTAACTAAGATTTTTATTTTACTTATTAATTTTATTTTTATTAATAAAATTAGGACTATTTAGATACTTAGAATTTATAATACATAATTAAAGAGGAGATAAAATGCGTTTGAACCTGGTACTTGAACTTCTGGATGTTCCTGGGAAATTAGTAGCTGTATTAGAACCTATTGGGGCTTTAGGAGCTAATTTAGTTACAGTTATTCATCAAAGAGATATTAAAACTGAAAGAGGATTAATTCCAGTTCAAATAACTATTGAAGGAGAACCTAATACTCTTGATTTGGTAATGAAAAAGCTAGATGAGTTAGGAATCAAAGTTATTGAAATGGATGGAGTTCTTCTCAAAGAAACCATAAAAACTATTCTTATTGGAAATATTGTTGACAGAGACGTTAAAGACACTATGGATCAAATTAACCAGTTAGAAGGAGTTAGGGTAGCAGATTTGGCTCTTAAAATGGCTGAAGAACCGCTGGATTCATCTGCAAGAATAACTGTGGAAGCAGATTTTGGCAAAAAAGAGGAACTAATGCACAGAATTAATAGCATTGGTCATAAAAAAGATTTTTTGGTTATTAGTGAAGTTTAATACTACCATGTGATTTTCTTAAATCGTGATTCTATCATATAGTCCATGATTCTCTAATTAGAATGATTTAAGTTAATTCAAACGTATTCTACAATAATGAGTTTGATATTGGAGGAATTTTATGCGAATTTGTTTAATGGGTTTTGGTGCCGTTGGCCAAGGGGTGGCTAAGGTTGTATCACAGAAAAAGGATTATCTCCTTAAAAATTATGGAATGGATTTGAAAATAGTAGCAGTTACAGATTCATCTGGAGCAGCTATTTCCCAAGAAGGCCTGGATCCAGAATTATTATTAAAAGTTAAATCAGAATCTGGAAAAGTTAGTGATTATCCTGAAATAGGTGTTAAAGCTATTGAGGGATTAGATGTTCTGGATAAAGTGGAATATGATTGTCTGGTGGAAGTAACACCCACTAATATTGAAAATGGTGAGCCTGCTAAATCCCTCACAATTAAGGCTATGAAAGATAAGAAAGATGTGGTAACTTCTAATAAAGGGCATCTTGCTTTATTTTTCAGTGAATTAAGGGACGTATCACAAGAAAACGGAGTCGAATTTAAATTTGAAGCTTCTGTTGGTGGAGCTATGCCTATATTAAATTTCGCCCAAGAAACTCTACCTGGAAATGAAATTAAATCCATATTAGGTATTCTCAATGGTACTACTAATTTTATTCTCTCTAGAATGACTGCTGAAGGTTCTTCATATGAACATACATTACAAGAGTCTCAACAATTAGGTATTGCTGAGACTGACCCTACTCAAGACGTGGAGGGAATTGATGCAGCTTGTAAAACGGTTATTCTGGCCAATGCTATTTTAGGTATTGACTGTACATTGAAAGATGTTCAAGTAACTGGAATATCAAGAATAACCTCGGAAGCAATAGATCTTGCTAAAAAAGATGGTTATTTAATTAAATTAATGGCTGAAGTTTCCCCAGATTCTTTAAATGTTTCACCCAGATTAGTACGCGAAGATTCTCCATATGCGGTAGATGGAACCTTGAATATGGCGACTCTTAAAACAGACCTGGCAGATGATGTAACTGTTGTGGGTAAAGGAGCAGGTTCTATAGAAACGGCTTCAGCTATTTTAAGTGATCTGGTTAATATCTGGAAGTCTAAAAAACTATAAAATCATGATAAAAAAATAATTATAAAATAGATATTTTTGATTCTAAGATAAAAACTAGGATAAAATTTTTATAAAAAATTTAGAAATTATATTTTTTATTAGGCATTTTCAGTTTATATTTTATTAATACAATGGATTAATTAGTTTTAATTCGAATATTAAATCAGAATATGGGATTGTTCAACTAAAAAATAATTTTATAATGATTAATGGAAGATTTTCATGAAATATGTTATATTAATTGGCGATGGGATGGCAGACTATCCCTTAAAAGAATTGGATAATAAAACTCCTCTTCAAGTTGCAAAAAAACCAAACATGGATAAATTAGCATCCATGGGATGCAGTGGATTTTTGAAAACAGTTCCTGATGATATGGATCCGGGTTCAGATGTGGCTAATCTTTCTATTATGGGATATGACCCTGAAGAATATTATACTGGAAGAGGTCCATTGGAAGCAGCCAGTATGGGTGTAAATCTTTCAAAAAATGATGTTGCATTTCGATGTAATCTAATTACTGAAAATAACGGCATTTTAGATGATTTTAACGCAGGTCATATTACATCTTCTGAATCTAAGGATCTAATTGATATTTTAAACAAGAACTATGATGATTTAGGTACTTTTTATCATGGTATAAGTTATAGAAATCTTTTTGTTTTCAGTAAAAAAGAATCTTCTAATTTAAAAACAACACCGCCTCATGATATTGTTGGTGAGAAAATATCCGAAAACATTATTCAGCCAGAAACTGATGATAATGCGATTTTACTGAATAAACTTATGGAAGAATCACGAGAAACTCTTATTAATTCTGAAGTTAATCAAAAAAGGTTAAATGAAGGCAAAAAACCCGCAAATAGAATATGGCTATGGGGCCAGGGTCCTGCGCCAGAAATAGATAATTTTTTAGAAAAATATTCTCTTAAAGGTGCAACTATCACTGGTGTTGATCTGATAAAAGGAATAGGACTTTATTTAGGCCTTAACAATATTGAGGTTCCTGGTGCTACTGGTTATTTTGATACAGATTATTCTGCTAAGGGTAAATATGCTGCTGATGCTTTAAAAGATCATGATATTATTTTTGTGCATGTAGAGGCACCTGATGAGGCAGGGCATGCTGGTGATCTTGAAGAAAAAATTAAAGCCATTGAAGAAATAGATCTTAAAATATTAGGGCCTTTAATGGAAGCTTTGAAGGATTATGAAGAATATTCTCTGGTTTTACTGCCAGACCATGCTACACCTATTGATATAGGTACGCATACCATGGATCCGGTTCCTTATGTGGTTTTTTCAACTAATCTAAAACCAGACTCTGTGCAGGAATATGATGAATTTTCTTGTAAAAATGGTTCTTTAGGTATTGATGTGGCCCATAATCTAATTAATAATCTTATTAATGGATTATAGTGCTTATTTAATTATTTAAACGTTTATTAGGATAATAAACAAATAATTACTGAATACTAATCAGAATATAACTAAAATAATATACATTAAATTTCATAACTTAAAATTTAGGGTTATATTATAAAAAATATAATAAAAACATATATTTACTCTGAAGTTCTAGTTAAAAAGGTATTATAATTTGCAATTGTTGATTTAAAGGCTAAAATCGTAATTCGGTATATGTCCATTTTAGTGTTTTTGGCTCTAAAATTTAAAATAGATTATAATAATTTTAATTCAAAAATGGATTTATTATGGCTTTTAAATCTCTTTAGTCTTTTTAATTATAGTCTTTTTAATTATATTTAATAATAATTTTACATGATATTTGATTTATATTAATTTGAATATTGGTTATTATTGATTTAATTTTGATGATAACAATTTTTTAAGGTAAAATATAGGAGTTGGTTGGTCTGGCAAAATATATATTTGTAACTGGGGGAGTTGTAAGTTCCATTGGTAAAGGAATTACCGCAGCTTCCATTGGAAGAATTTTAAGATCTTATGGTTTAGAAGTAACAGCTATTAAGATAGATCCTTATTTAAATTGGGATTCTGGAACTTTAAATCCTTATCAGCATGGGGAAGTTTTTGTAACCCTTGATGGAATGGAAACTGACCTTGATTTAGGCCACTATGAGCGTTTTTTAGATGTTAATCTTTCAGGTGAGTCTAATATTACTACTGGTAAAGTTTACATGTCTGTTATCAATAAAGAACGGAAAGGATCATACCTGGGGTCTTGTGTGCAAATTATTCCCCATATAACAGATGAAATTAAACATATGATTCGTAAAATGGCTGATAAAACTCAGGCGGATGTTGTACTGGTCGAAGTTGGAGGAACTGTGGGGGATATTGAAAGCCAACCATTTTTAGAAGCTTTAAGACAACTTAGAAATGAAGAAGGCCATGACAATGTAATGTTTGTTCATGTTACATATGTTCCTTATTTAAAGGCTGCTGGAGAATTTAAGACCAAACCAACCCAGCACAGTACTAAAGAGCTTCGAAGTACGGGTATTAATCCGGATATGATAATTTGTCGAAGTGAAATGCCTATTGATACGCCTTTAAAAATGAAGATTGCTCATTTCTGTGATGTTGAACCTAAAGCAGTAATTAATTGTCCTGATGTGTCCTCCATTTATGAAGTGCCATTGGTAATGGATCGGGAGAATGTAGGTAAATATGTTATTCAGAGAATTAAGCTGGGTGTTGAAGAAAACTCCCATGATCTTTCTGAGTGGGAGAATATTGTAGATTCTCTTAAAAAAGAGGAACCTAAGGTTCTTGTGGGGATTGTAGGCAAATATGTGGAGCTAGAGGATTCTTACATCAGTATTAGGGAATCTTTAAAGCATGCTGCAGCTCACGTGGGTGTTAAAGTTGAAATTGATTGGATAAGTGCCGAAGATTCTATAAATATGGAAAAACTTAAGGATTTAGACTCTATTCTAATCCCTGGTGGTTTTGGTGAGCGAGGAATATCTGGAAAATTAGATGCTGTTCGTTTCTCTATTGAGAATAATATTCCATTATTTGGAATTTGTCTGGGAATGCAGTGCATGGTGATTGAATTTGCACGTTTACATGGATTTGATGATGCGCACAGTACTGAATTTAACACTGAAACCACTTATCCAGTTATTGATATGATGGAAGAACAGAAAAAGATTAAAGACATGGGAGGAACCATGAGGTTGGGATCATATGATTGTAAGCTCAAGGAGAACACCATGGCCCATGAAGCTTATCAGGAAGAACTTGTGGAGGAACGTCATCGACACAGATTCGAATTGAATAATGATTTCCGCGAAGCTTTAGAAGAAAAAGGATTAATAATTTCTGGAACGTCTCCTGATGACTTTTTAGTGGAAATTGTTGAAATTAAGGATCATCCCTGGTTTTTAGGATGTCAATTCCATCCTGAATTTAAGTCCAGGCCTAATAGGGCACACCCAATATTTGTTTCATTTATGCAGGCCACAATGGATAATCTGAAATAAATTATAATCTTTTTTATAATTATCCTTTATATTTTCAGGAGAAATTAATGCAATGGGATTTATTTAAATATTTATTGCTGCTATTCATAACTATCCTAAATGTTTTCATTTAATAAATTCATTAAAAATTATTTCCAATCATTTATAAAAGATAGCATTAAATATCCTAGTTTTAAATTATAATTTAACTTCATTTAGTAATTAATTTAATAATATGTTTAACAAAATAATATGTTTACAATATAGTTAAAGTGATTTCATGATTTCAATCCCACTGATTTGTACCTTTATAGCAATTTTAGCATGCATATATGCTTCATACACAGACTTAAAGAGAGGAATAATTGCCAACAAGCTCACTTTTCCATTAATAGGATTAGGAATAGCTTTAAATGCTATTAACGCATTTTCAACTGGAAATTTAATGATTCTTGTTTATACTTTGTTATTTACAGGAACAATTTTTGTTCTAGGATATATATTCTGGAAACTCGGGGCCTGGGCTGGAGGAGATGTGAAAATGTTCACGGCCTTAGCTGCTCTTTTACCATTACAACCTGTTTTGATTAGTTATAGTATTTTAGGTTATTCATTGCCGGTAATGGCAAAATACCCATTCCCATTTACAGTTATTATAAATAGTATATTGGCCATATTGCCATTTTTACTAATATTTGTATTTTATATAGTTTACAGTGAAAAGCGACATCTTTTAGATGAATTAGCTTCACCAGTAAAAGAATATCAGAAAAATTTCCTTTTAGCATTGGTTGTTACCTCCGCGGTAACTATTACGTATTATATAACTCCATTTTTACCATTTCAAATTCTTATATTGACACTTGGAATGATTTACATTTTAACCGCCCTTATTTCTAAGATTCCCAATAGGATTAAAGCTGTTTTTGTTTCAATAATAACTGTTTTTGCTCTTTACACTAATAACAAAATCACTATATTGGGAATTGTGACAATTTTTATTTTTATAACTATAATTGGAATAATAAAGAAACTATTAACTTCGGTCAATAAAGAAGCTCTTCAGGATAATCATCAGGTTGATGATTTAAAAGAAGGAATGATAATGGCTCAGGGACTTTATGAAACAGAGGATAAAGTATATTTTGATAGTGAAGGAATCATATCCAGATTTAAAAAAGCTTCTAAAACCGGTGATTTATCTTCAATTAATGCACCTAAAGGAAAAATGCTTTTAGGAACTCTTGCTGCGGGCCTAACAGAAAAAGATATTGAGTTATTAAAAGAATTAGTTGCTGAAAATAAAATTAAAGATAGTATACGGGTCAAAAGAGGAGTTCCTTTCGCACCATCCATATTTATTGGACTTTTAATTTCTCTTTTTATTGGAGATTTGGCCTACATCTTTTTCCAGTTGGTTGACCTTTTAATGCATTAGTATTAAGTAACTAAATCTTTCTTAATTATATTGAAAATATTTCTTCTAAAAACTTAGAAAATTTAAAATAATCCTTAAAAATCGATTAATATAATTAAATTAATATTAAATTCAAGAGAAAAACTTAATATACATGTTTAGGATAAATTATTATGATGAAAGGTATGGACAAAAGAGGACAAGTATCGGTAGAATATTTGCTGGTTGTATTAATTTTGATAGTAGTACTTAGTGTTATTACTATTCCATTAATTGGAAACTCTATTGATGCAAGTAATGATGTTTCAGATGCTTCTGATGCTAAAATAGCTACAGACACATTGGCTAATGCTGCTGATGTTGTGTATGCTAATGGCCCTGGGGCTAAAAGGACAGTTAGTTTTTTTGTTCCTCAAACTGGTAATTTATCTTTTGTAAACAGTACGGTTAAAATGAGTTTACAATATTCTAATGGAACAAATAGTTATATCAATTCTTCGACTCAATATAATTTAGGTAATAAAACTACATCTGTGAGCTCTGGTTGGCATACGGGTAGTGTTTTCTGGACTATAGGAAATTCATATATAACTGTATCAATAACTTAAATTATTTTTTTATAATTGAGGGAGTTTATGAAGATTTTTTCTAAATTTGGAGATATTATAATAACACTTTTTTCTTTCACGGGTGCTATTGTTATTGGAATCATACGTCTTCCAACTACAATACGTGAATTGGATCTTAGAAGAACTGGTCCAGAAAAGATAAAAGAAACAGTTCAAAAAATTGATACTGATGAAATTAGTGAAAAGTTATCAAATATAACTAATAAAGTTGATGAAAAATATTCTAATTATTCTAATAAATCACCTAAAAAGGATGATGATGATGATGATGATGAAATGTCATCTCCCATTTATGCGAAGGAATTAGGTTCTGCGCCAGATATTGTAATGGAATCTGATGATTCGGATATTGATGAAGGCTCTATTATTATAAACTCTTCTAAGTTTGATTCTAAAGAAAAAGAAAATACAGTTTTAAGATTACAGATTGCTTCTGGTGCATTCCTTGTGGCATCAGTTCTTTTAGTATTCCATTTCATTTCATTTTATATTTATGTACTTTTAGGCATTTTATTGTCTGCATTTATTTATTACACGGTTTATTATAAGATAAAATTAATGTATACTCAAGATTTTAAAGCATATAGGGATTTTTTCTTTTTATATGTTGTAGTTGGTATAGTGCTAGTCTTTGTAGGTGGAAATGCTAATATAACTATGGCCTTCCCTTTCCAATTTTTCCCTTCATTTTCACTCCTCATATTTGCTGTAATATCTGTTGCTGCAGTATTCTTACTATTTAGAATTAGATATCATCGAAATTACACTTATGGTGAGATTATTGAGGCTGGAATGAATACTTCTCATGTTAAAGTGGATTACGATATTCGTTCTAATGTAAAACCAGATATGTATATTGTAGAAAACAATGGATTTAATGTTTCAGAAAATGAAATGGTTAAATTAGAAATTGATGGATCCATATTTAATATGAAAGGCAACAGGCCTTCTAAAGTAATTGGCAAAGTAGAAAGATTTAATTAACTCTTTTTTATTTTATTTGAATTAATAAATACAAAAATAGAATTTTACTGATGGTTAACTAAATTAATATAGTATATAAATCGTTATTACCTTTAACAGTTGTATTATTAATGAAGGTAAACCCTGCCTGATTAAGAATAGATTGCATAGTTTGATTTAAAACTAAAGATTTGTAATTGGCAGGTAATGTATTAGCAAATTGAAACTTAATATAGGTAACATTTCCAGCATCAGTCATATTCATTTTAGTAACTCGATTAGGAGTAAAAGATGGATTAGTTGAGGATATTTCTGAAAGTGAATTACTGGCACCTTCCCTAGCAGCACTGGTAATAGAATTTTTTTCAATTTGTGGCCCGGCAAGTGAGGCAATAGCCAATACAATAACCATTATAAATCCTAAGATTAAAAGAAACTCTATTGATATTTGTCCACGCACATCCATTTCTAGACACCAAAATAATTTAATTTAAGGTATTATATTAAATTAATTAAACTTTTTAGAATATCATTAATATATCTTAAATAATAAATCTATTTGTAATTAAAATCTCTTATTATTAAATAATATTACGCAAGATATATAAATGTTGTCAAATATAAATTTGATATAATGATAATAATAATAATCCTGGGGGAATGCATCTGAGAAGATTAAGAGCTGATTCGAGGGGTTTCGCATTTTCTTTAGATGTGCTTTTAGCTTTAATCCCCATTACAATTATTTTAGGAATGGCTGTTGCTAATATGGATAATATCATGTATTTATCGGAGAATACCATATATCAAAGCTCTTTGCAAAGAGTGGGAAGTGATGCGGCAGATGCTCTGGTTGAAACTTCGGGTGTACCTTATAATTGGGAAAGTACGGGTAATCCTTCAACTGTTGGTCTGGCTAAGTATGATATAAATAAAAATTTAACGGTAAAGAATTTGATGTCACCAGCCAAGCTTTCGGCTATAGATACAAATGATTTGGGAGCACTGGTAGGTCCTGGATATGGTGTTTATTTAAAGGTTAGTACTGCTAATTCTAATAATTCTACTATTATAAGGACAGTTGGTACTTATAATGCATCCTCGCAGAATATTGTTAGAGTTGAACGTTTAGTTTCTGCTTCTAATTTGGATCTTGTTGCCTCTTTGGAAGGTTTGATTAGAGATGCTGGTCAACCAAGAACTTACACCACTACATTTCCCACAAATGATGTTTATGTGCAAGCTTATGATTACTGGGTATTAGTTATAAACAGGGGTTATAACTCCGCAACGGTTGATGTTAACAATAACTGGGTTGTAGACCCCAATGAAATAAATCAGCATATTACTGAAATAAAACAGAAAATTGATATCCCATATATGTACAATGAAACTTATTTCCAGGATAATGTGGTTAATGTGAGGACGGTCAGTACTCCGGGTTCTACCATGGATGTTTATGTTATTGCTGCTCCCAAAGGAACCCCGGAACAAGACATTAATTTAGATAATATTAAATTAAGGCCGGCTAAATTTGAATTATATATATGGACAAGGTGATTTGATGGATGATCGGGGATTTATATTTACCACTGATGCTATTCTTGCTTTAGTTGTATTTTTCGTTTTTTCAGCATCAATTCTTACCTATTATACTTTACCATCTTATATGGGTGCGGATCATCAGGAAATAGAGAGTATTGCTGCTGATGCACTGGATGTGATGACCCAGGATGGTACATTGTATGCAGCTGCTTCAAAGTATGCTAGTAACAATACTACCGGCGCGGAAACTATACTTAGAGAGGAGCTAAATGTATTAATACCTAATAATACTGCATATAAAATTACTATTGGCTCTAATCCTCCTTTAATTAATGATAAAGGCATTTCTATTTCTAAAGATACTGCTTCTCGCGTAGTTGTTGTCTCTGGCCCTAAATCCGGTTGGTTAGGTCGGGCATGGTATAAATTGGAAGAAGTTCAATTTGAAGACCAGGAAATAAATTCTACTACTACTCTATGGAATTTCCATAACTGGTTGACTAACTATGCTCCATGGGGTAGTCAATCTAAATTGGCCAGTCAACCTTATTGGGGATATGGTACTTCTGCCAGTAATATACAGTTTTCTATTCCTAAAGGTGCCAATATTACTGGAGGTTACTATTTATTAGGATCTTGTAATCAAAATAACACCAATGTTTTGGCTAATAGTCCTGCTTTTGGATCCAATGTTACTATTAATGGGGCTACACAGGCTATTAATAACTCACAATTTACTTTCTTGTACCGAAGACCAAGTGTAAGTTATCCAATGTACAATTATAGGGGACTGATAAATTCTTCTAATTTAAATGCTGGTAATAACAATTTTCATGTTAAATTCACTAGTCCAGTATCTGATTATATAGACAATAATCGACAAGGCCATAATATGCCTTGGTTTTCAATAATTGGCAATTATAAAACTTCTATCACCATTCCTAAAGGCATATTGACCCAAACTTTCAGTGCTGTGGACGGTGCAGGTGTAGCTGTTCCAAATGCTCAGGACTTAGATGGCGATGGTATTGCTAATGAATATGGGCGTACTTATGATCTAAGTTCGGGTACTCTTAATACCTTTACAAATAAGCGGGAAGTTAGTTGGAATGACATGTATCTTAAAAATCATAGCTTTTCAGATGGTGTTCCCTTTGATATTACTAACATACCATCATCAACATCCAGGGGCTCTGCAATATGTACGGTACATGATGTACCCGTAACTTCTGGTTCTCGAATATTTGATGGTTATACAGTTATTAATGCCTATGGTGGAGTTGACAATGCTCTGGTAGAAGTATGGAATGGTGAGAATTGGGTTACTGCTTTCAATTCATTTGACATAAATGGAACAGATTATACTTTTGGTGATGGTTATGGTAATACGCCGGGAATAATTTATATTGGGAATTATCTACGTTCTGGAGTAAATAACAAAGTTAGAATAACGGCATGGGATAATGTACCCAGCAACGACTATGATTTAGTTGGACTGGTAAATTGTTATTCCACAGTTTCTTACAGTTCTTTACCCATAAAATGGGAAAACTTCCCATTTGATAGCTATCAGTACAACACCAATAAAACTAATGATAATGTAACTTTCAACATTGGTCCTGATGCTCAAAAAATAGTTTTATTCTTTGGTCTGGGGTTAGATACTCGTAAGGTAGCGGTTCAGGTTAAGAACTCTACTTCAAATGATTGGAAAACACTATATAATGATACTTCAATACCATTTTCATTAGATATTGGTGATTTGGATATTGTTGATTCAACTAAGGTTTTTACTGCAACAGGTGTTCCTGGAAATTATACTACCAAGCAGGGTACTTACTATTTAAGAATATTTGTTGATTCTTCCAGTAGTTGGCAATCTGGGGATGGAGCTAGTAATCCCCCTGACTATTCCAATGCAGAAATATTCTCTGGTACCAGAGTAGGGGTTATTTATCCAAAATTCTTGGCAAATATGTGGTCCAGTTCATTTGCTAATGATCCAGAAAATGCCAAACAAATGGCCAAGACATCTCTTATTAATAATCTTACGGCAGCGGGCTATACAGTTGACCCTGATGATATTAAAACAGAAGCTTTATTTACAGGTAATTTACCAAATTCAATTCCAATAAGGTTAGATTTATGGAGAAATTAAATAGGTGATACAATGGATGAAAAAGGATATGTTTTCACGCCCATGACCGTTTTGTTATTCATTCCTATTATTATCATTGCTATTTCCTATGGAAATATTGTTAATGAAGCTAATTTATTGGCTAATTTGGCTACTGGTGGAGATGTTACTATATCTACTGCCACTTCAGTTTATTCCAATATTGAAAAGGCAGCCACTGATGCGGGAAGAAATGCTGCTTATAATGCAACCAGGAAAGTAATTGATGATAATAATTTCTTTGCCAGTGGTGGCAGTAAGCAATATATACGTCAAAGGATTTTGGATTCGGTAAATGATAATGTTATTAATTCTACCAGAGAAATCGAGTACCAAACTGGACGCCAAGTCTATATTAATAACATATTAATTGATAACTACACTAATGCTACCTTCAAATTAAGCGATATTACTATAAATCAAACAGACCCATTTGGGTTTTATGTAAATGTAAAAGGTGGAATACCTGTAAAAGTGGTTCAAAAAGGACAGTCTTTTGAAGGTATAACTCCTCCCATATCTGTCTATGTTACTACAGAAGGATTAGAAGATCCTTATGTGTGGATTAAGACTAAATACAGGTCCAGTAATGTAATTTACAAATATCCGTACTATACAAATATTGCTGGGGAAACAAATTATTACTTTGATGTTGATGTTGACAAAAAGGAAAACATAATAAATCACTTATATTACTGTTTAAATGGAACAAACAACCCTAGTAACATCACACCAAGATCATATTATTTTGTTGACCCGAATGGACTTTCATTCTTTGATAGATTAGAAAATAAAACTACATCTGCTGATGCTAACATGACCAGAATGAGTACGTTTATTATTGGTGATCCATTATATGAAGATCATGGTCGGGCAGATATTTCTCGTTTGGACCGTGAATATTTTGCCACACCTCTGGTAACCGGCACTCCGATAAAATTTGGAAACAGAAATATGGCGGACCCAACAGGTTCTATATTTTATCTTTCTCCTACATACAAAACATATTTCAAACTAAAAGATAATTATTAGGTGTTAACTGTGCCCATGGATCAAAAAGGAATAGCTACAGCAGATCTTTTATTTGCCACACTCATTGCTATAGTAATTTTTGCTAGTCTCATCAGTTCAGTGAACAATGAGATGAACAAAACTCAAACTGGAGATTTAGGTCAGGCCCGTATGATAGGGGAGCGCTTAGCATCTTCAATTAACACGGTTTTCATTAATGGTAATGGATACACTATGAACACTACCTTGCCAAATAATATAAATTACAATATAAATGTCAATAATTCTGGCCTATTAGTAATTTTTAACGGTAAGCAAGTAAAAATAAATTTAATCCCAAAAGCTAACATCTCTTCGGTTAATATGACTCAAGGACAGAAATATATTATAAAAAATAACAATGGAACAATTACTTTCACTTCAATTTAACTCTTTTTCAAATACTATTATTTTATATGACAGTATACTATAATCATACTAATTAATGGAGGAATAGAATTGGACTTGGATTTAACCTGGGAGCAAAAGGCCTTGATTGGAGTCGGTGCTGTTGTTTTAGTATTATTAATTTATGCTTATGGTCCTTTTAATTTCACTAGTGATGTAAATATGCAAAATAATACTTCTTCAATTCCTGTATCTAATCCACAACTTCTTCCTGTAAATTCACCTTTTGGGAATAATTCTTCCAATAATGCTAATGTAACTGTTAATATTACTGTCCAGAAGGCCAAAGAAATAGCTGCATTGCCGGGCTATGTTACAGGAACCCCTACACCTGGTTCAATAGTAATTAATAACCAGACTGTTTCAGTATGGATAGTTCCACTTTCTTTAAATGGTAAATTAGCTAAAGATGTATATATAGATAAAACAAATGGAAATATTGTTGCCACTAGAGATATCACTAATTCCACCGTAAAAGGATAAATAACTTAATTTATCTGATTAATATCATCAATGAAAATCATAAATATTCCATAATAACTTGAGAACGATAAAATGGACCTACTAGTATCTCTTTTAATGATTATTTTATTCTTAGTCCTTCTTGTCTTTGTTTTTTCAATGGCATTGCTAACGCCAATAATTGGCAAGAAAAATCTATTATTTGTAATATTCATGGGATTCATGGTAGGAATAGTTGGTGGAGCTTTTTTCATAGCTCCTTTATATGATGACGTTCCTGAAATGGCCAGAGGATATTATCAATATACTAGTAATGCTAATGAAACTATAGTGGTTGATGTTTCAACTAATATGGATATAACTGATTTTATGGATAGCACCAGCAAATTGAACGGTGTTTTAGAAGTTTATAGTAATGGAATTGTTATAAAAACTGATCCATTCACGGTTGAACGTAAGAAACTTATTGAAGAAAAAATTCCTTTAATTGATTCAAATATTACTTCCTGGAAAGTTAATGAATCTGGGGTTATCACTTTAACTGTGAAAAAAGGATACAATCCAGAAACGGCCATTAAAAATTTAGGGGATTGGATGATGTTAACTGGTGGCATAAACACTAAATACAGTATGGTACACGTATCCATTATTGCCCAAGCATCCCAGGTAAATAGTATTATAAACTCTATTTCTAAGCAACAGATAGTTGTTATTAGAGTCCAGGGCCCTGTCGAAGATAAAATAGCTTGGTTAAATGAAATTTTACCTAATAAGTCTAACATTATACTCTTTTGCGGATTTTTAGGTATGTTAATTGGATTGGCTGGTGTATTTATCGATACGATTATCTTGTTTGTTAAAGATCTAAAGAAGAAAGCTCTTAGAAAGCAAGATGATGAATAATTAATTAGAATAATTAATTATAATTAATTCAATTTTTATTTAAATAAAACTATATCTTACTAAATATTTTTAATTATAATAATTAATTAAGATTATAAAACAATTAATATTTTAAAACTATAATCAAGAGATTTTATCATGAAAGCTGCAGTTTTATTTTCTGGTGGAAAAGATAGTACAATGGCTGTTTACAAAGCTATGGAAGATGGAAATGAGGTTAAATATTTATTTTCCATGATTTCTGAGAATCCTCATTCCTACATGTATCATGTACCCAATATTCATATAACTGAACTTTCAGCCCAGGCCATGAATATTCCTTTAATAAAAGGAATAACTAAAGGTGAAGAGGAAAAAGAAGTTGATGATTTAAAAGATGCTTTAATTAATTTAAAGAACTTGGGTGTTGAGGCAATTTATTCTGGTGCATTATATTCTGTTTATCAAAAATCCAGAATTGATAAGATTTGTAAAGATATTGGTTTAGAATCTATAGCTCCTTTATGGCAAAGAGATTCTGAGGAATATATGCGAGAATTAATTGATATTGGTTTTGAAATTATATTAACTGGTGTTGCTGCTGAAGGCCTGGATGAATCATGGCTAGGTCGTAAAGTTGATGAAGAATCTTTAGAAGAATTGATAAAATTAAATGAGAAATTCGGAATAAATATTGCTTTTGAGGGTGGGGAAGCTGAAACCCTGGTTCTTGACTGTCCAATTTTTAATAAAAAAATTAAAATATTAAAATCTGAGAAAAACTGGTCTTATGATAATGGTTTTTTGGACATTAAAGAGGCCATCTTAGAAGGAAAAAATAAATAATAATTTTTTTTAATATATTTTTTTAATATATTAATTTAAAACAGTTTAAATAAATTCAAACTTTTTATTTCTTTAAATAAAATATATTAAATTAAATAATTTAATTATTTCAAAATTTATCAAATTCTTCAATTGGAGCAAGCCAATTTAAAACTTCTTCTAAATTAGATGATTCTATTTTAATTTGGATATCTCCTAAAGGACTATTACCTTCTGAAAAATTGATTTCATTAACAAATGCTGTTTGTTTACTTATATAAAAAGTTAATATGTTATCTTTAATGCTATTGTCCATAATTAATCTGGCTACGGCTATTATCTCTCTTTTTTCAAGGGTTTTCTTAAAATTATTTAATAACTCTTTATTTCCTCTTAAAAAAAATTTATCTGAATCCTGTTGAATATTTCCTTTTGGAAAGATATTATGGATTGATTTTTTTACTTTTTCAGGATCTTCAGTTAGATTAATTTTAGATGAAATTTCAACTAAGCATTCCATATGCATTCTCTCCATTATTACTTTTTATTATTCTTACTTTCAATTTGCTGCTTAAGTATTCTTTTAGATTGGTTTTTGAATCGCCATAGAGGGCCTTCATTAACAATTAAATAATCAGACATGGAAATAACTTCACCAATTCCAAAACCAAGTTCTCTTTTATCTCTTCTTTGAAACTCTAAATACTCTTCAGAGTCATCGGAGCGTTTTCTTCTTTTTAAACGTCTAAATCTAGTTTTAGGGCTTGAAAAAACTGATACAACCGTGAAATTAGGGAAATTATTTTGAAATATTTCAATTTCATAAGGGCTTCTAATTCCTTCAATCATAAATGTTATTTTATCTGTTGCAGATTCAGTATGATTTCTTTTGATTTTTTCCACACACTTTTCGGCAACTACGTAATCTCCATGTTCTTTTCTCAATGAAACAGCAGTTTCACCTATTTCTTTACCTCTAATTTCTGCTTCATCACGGACCACGTCACCCATACGTATAATTTTCACACCCATTTTTTGAGCAGTGCGAGATACAACTCCCTTTCCTGATCCGGGCATCCCTGATACTCCAAATACTTTCATTTTTCCACTTCATATTAAATATTGTAAAATTAAATACATTACAAATAAAATTCTAATAATAATAAGAATATTTAATTTATTTAAATACTATAAATTAATATTTACTTAATTAGTTTTCTTTATTTCTATAATCTTTAAAGACTCTTTTAAGTTTTTCTTATTATTAAAACTCTTTAAAATATTTTCAATATATTCATTATCTTTTTCCTTTAAAAATAAGACCATTTCTTTTAATAATGGAATAACTCGAACAATATTATCAACTATGGTAATAGAAGACATTTGAGCTGTCCTGGAAAGTGGGTTTAAATCTATGGTGATAATTTTTTTACCACTATTAACTAATATTTCCGCTCTATCTCCATCTTCTAATGGGACAAGAACTACATCTGCGCCATAGATTCCAGTTTGACTTGCGGTGGCCCGTGGGCTTTCTATACTATCAATGTATTTTAAATTATCAGAATTTACACCTAAAACTTCTGAAGCACCTGCTTTTTTTAAGACATCTTCAATAGCATCCACTCTTTCAGGAGTACGGTAAAAAAGATTAATTTCAATTTTAGCATCTAATACCTGACATAATTCTACTATTTCATCTGCAACCAGTGCTGCAGTGTTTCCATTGACTGATAAAACAGGGTTTTTTGCCAATATTAATGCTGCTGCGGCCGCTTTAATAGAATTTTTAGCAGGTGCACTTGTTTTTTCACCTATTAAATAATCAAATGCTTCTCCACGTCCATGAGCTATCATTCCCGAATCTGCAAGAATACCATCTTTATGGGCTTTTACTATTTTATCCCTGAGAACCAGAGAATGGTAACGAGGATGATTTTTGGGAATCATAATAAAAATTAGGTTTATTTGTTATATAATAATTAATGTTTTTTGAGCTTATATATTAAGTAAGAATTATTTCACAATTAAAATTCTTAATAATATTAATAAATATTACAATTCAATGTAATTCAAATATTATTAATATAGTATTGAAATTGACTAATTAATTTAAAATATCCGGTAATTTAATTGTATATGAAAACATAAGAAATATCTATTGGATGGAATTTTTAGACTATTCCCAAATCTAAAATAACAATAATAAAAAAATTATTTATAGTATTTAATAAGAAATTAAAAAAATCAATCAATAATTCAAATTAAACTATAATAATTAACTATAATTAATTTTAAGACTTAAAACTCATGATTTAATAATGTAGGTGATTTCTATGAAAGAAGATATTGACATTAATGCTGAGACGACTTCAAAATACGATGTTAAAGAAAAAAAGAGTAAAAAAAATATTTGGGGAATTTATATTGGAATATGCCTAGTTTTAATCGGTACATTATGGTATGCTGTTAACATGGGTTTAATACCAGTCCAGTATCTTCAATCATGGCCTCAAATTTTAATTGTACTTGTTGGAATTTTAGTGTTGATTAAATCAATCAAATAGATTTAAAAGCTCTTTTAAAACAATAAATAATCAATTAACTCCCAATTAATATACAAATAAATTAATAAAGATCATATTCGCTAATTTTTAAGGATGGTTAAAAAAATGAAAGAACTCATGAAAAAACTTTCTGATGTCCCAGGAATATCTGGATTCGAAGGTGAAGTTACTAAAATTATCTCTGATGAATTAACTGATCATGCTGATCATATAGAAGAAGATAGATTAGGGAATATAATTGCTCTTAAAAAAGGCAGTCCGGATGGCCCAAAAGTCATGCTTGCCGCACACATGGACGAAATCGGACTTATGGTGCGACACATTGATAAAAAAGGGTTTATTAAATTCTCTAAAATTGGGGGAATTAATGACCAGATGCTTTTAAATCAGACAGTTTATATTAATACTGAAAATGGTTCAGTATTTGGAGTTATTGGTTCTAAGCCACCACACAGAATGAAAGCAGCTGAACGAAAGAAAATTACTGGCTATGAAAATATGTTTATTGATATAGGTGCTTCCAGTGATGAAGAGGCCTTAAAAATGGTCAGTATTGGAGATCCTATTGTATTTAATCATACTTACGCAGAATTACCTAATTCATTAATCACAGGTAAAGCATTAGATAACCGAATTGGTTGTTTAATAATGATTGAAACTCTGAAAAGGGTAAATTCAAAGGCCAATATTTATGGTGTAGGAACTGTTCAAGAAGAAGTTGGATTAAAGGGAGCTAAAACATCAGCTTTTAAAATTGATCCAGATTTTGCTCTGGCACTTGATGTGACCATTGCAGGAGATCACCCGGGAATTAAAGAAGATGAAGCACCAGCAAAAATTGGTAAAGGCCCGGCAATTATTCTTACTGATGCCAGCGGGCGGGGAATAATTACTCATCCGACCATTAAAAAATGGCTGACTTCAGCTGCAGATGAAGCAGAAATCCCAGTACAATTAGAAGTTAGTGAAGGTGGAACTACTGATGCTACTGCTATTCACTTAACTAGAGAGGGTATTCCTGCCGGAGTAGTATCTGTGCCTACTAGGTACATACACACTACAGTCAGTATTGCTAGCATGGAAGATATTGAAAATACAATTAACTTGCTGGTAAGTGCGATTAATAACTTATAAATGGTATATTTTATAAGAAAATTTTTTTTTCCACTGTATTTTATTTTAAATTTTTTCTTATTTTATTATTTTTAGAATAAAATGAATAATTTAAATCTCTTTTTCTATTTTATCATTTTTAGAATAAAATGAATAATTTAAATCTCTTTTTCTATTTTATCAATTATTTCAATTCCATCAGATCCAATATAATATGTTATGAATTCAATAGGCGTTTTAGTACTTCTCATTTTAACAATATCCATTATCCTTTCCCTTTGGCCAGTATATGGATTTTCTCTTTTCATGAGTCTTATAGCACCATAAACAGAAAATAATGCCAGTTCATTATATTCGTGTGAGGTAGAACTATCTAAAATAATCATAGAAGTAATTTTTTTCTGCTTTAATTCATATATTAAATGATCAAAACGATCCCTAAATTCATAGGGGGTTAATTTTGCAGTATAACTCCCTAAACTATCTATAATGACGACTTGGGTATCTGGAGAAATATTATGAATTAATTTTTCAAAGTCACCTTTTACAGAATCGACTCCAATATTCATTTCTGCTTCGGTAATTCTGGCCCTTAACCCTGCAAGTTCAATTAGGTTTAAATATCCTTTTTTTTTCAGAGAGTCAATATCCCATCCAAAAGACCTACTTTGCAGTTCTAAATCTTCATCATCTTCTTCAGTTGTAATATAAGCAGTTTTTAAACCTTCTTTTGCACAGCTTATTGCAAACTGTAGTCCAAAAATAGTTTTTCCAGATCCTGCATCACCAGTAACCAGTAAAGTCCGGCCTTGAGGAAATCCTTCGATAATATTGTCTAATGTATCAATTCCTGTTTTTATTCGCTCTAACATAGTCGCCTCCTCCTTATTAATTTAAATAATATTCTAATAAAATTTAATAAATTAATAAATATATAAAAGCATACTAATTGCATATTTTTATAAAAGAGTTAGTTAGGAATGTAAAATTCGAATTTTATATTCTTGGAACCTTCCAGAAGACTTGATGTTTGAGTAACTGTTCCTTTTAGTCCAGTCCAGGTGAAGCTTCTAATAATCATAGCTCTAAAGATCAGAGTAAAAATAGGGTTTTTACGGGCTTCTTCTATCCAGGGAAATGTGATGAATTCCAGTTTAATTTTAGATTCGGTTCTAATAATTCTGGTTTTTATACCTAAGTTAGATAAAAGCTCACTTATCCAAACTAAATACGCATTAAAAATTTCTATATTGTTTTGATTACCATGTTCTTTTATTAGGCCTAAGAAACCCTTTGCAGACATTTCTTTAATAAAATTCGGCTTAACATTTTTCTCAAATCTATCCGCAAAATTTTTTATAATAGTATTTCTAAGTTGTGGGGGAATTGAAGAAGCAAAAACAGGTACTGCACTAACTACAAAACCATATAACTCTACACGTGCCTTTTCCCTAATTAATTCTCCTCTTTGTTCTTCAGCTTCAACTCTAGAAGTTATATCGTGACCAATAAATTGAATTATGGGCCCATGTTCTTCTGAACTTAAAACAGAGGAATATATTTCAAAATAAAGTTCTTGCCCATTTTTATCAAAGAGATTCATTTCAAATGGTTCGGTTTCTTCATGTTCTATTATCGATGGAATTGAATCCACATAACCTTGAATTTCCTCTTCAATAAAAAATCCCTTCTGAGCAAGGTTTAAAATCGATTTCCCAATGATTCTTTTTCGCCTAATTCCAATAATCTGTTCCAAAGTTTGATTCATAAAAGTAATATTTCCTTGCGAATCAAGTAATAGAATAGGGTCTGGAAACGATTCAAATAGATTTCGATACTTTTCTTCACTTTCTTTAAGTTTACTATCCATTTGATGTTTATAAAGAGCAACTTCCACGGCACTGTGAAGTTCTCGGTCTTCAAATGGTTTGATTATATATCCAAAAGGCCCGGTTAGTTTGGCTCTTCCAAGTGTTTTTTCATCAGAATACGCAGTTAAATAAACAATAGGTATGTCAAACTTCTCTCGAATCACCTGAGCAGCTTCAACACCATCCATTTTACCTTTTAATACAATATCCATTAATACAAGATCTGGTTTATATTTTTTAGTTTTTTCGATAGCTTCTTCACCTGAAGAGGCTATGCTCATCACGGTGTATCCTAGGCCTTCAGCTCTATGTTTAATGTCCATGGCCACAATGCTTTCATCTTCTACAACCAGTAATTTTGTATCCGGCATTTTATCCACCATTAATATTATTTATTAACATAATGATACAAATCTATTATGAGAAATATATATCAAGGAATTTTATTATCATTTATAATCTATTTGAAAAATTTTCATAGTTACATAATACTATTATATACTATTTATTGTTGTTTTTTACTTAAATTTTTATCTAAACAAATAAAAAACACTCTTTATTTTTTTTTAAATGTAATTATAAATCATTATACTATTTTATTCATCTAAATAATATTAATAGTTTTATATAATAATTTTTAAAATGCAAAATGGCTGTTTTAATTTAAAAAATCACTTAATTTCATTTAATTGATAATTGGAAAATAGGGATTAAAATGGCCAGATTATTAATTAATATAAAAAATAAGAATAAAATAGAACTTCATGATACTTATTAGAATCATGAATTATTTCAAATATTATTAAAATAATTATAAATTGTTTTGGCAACTTTTTTATTCATACCTTTCACCTGCATTAAATCATCAATCTCTGCTTTTTTTATGGATTCAATATCACCAAAGTGTCTTAAAAGATTAATTTTTCTTTTTGGCCCCACTCCTGAAATTTCATCCAACAGGGAGTAATCAATTTCCTTTGATCGGATATTACGATGGTAAGAAACTGCAAATCGGTGTGCTTCATCTCTTATTCTTTGCAATAAAAAAAGAGCCTGCGAATTAGGAGGTAATATTATTGGTTCATTCATTTGGGGAATAAATATATGTTCAAATTCCTTTGCAAGTCCAATAACTGGAATCATGTTCAATTTAAGAGATTTTAAAACTTCAACTGCAATTTTTAACTGGCCTTTACCACCATCAACTAAAATTAAATCTGGATGGTCTTCATTTTCTCTTAAAAGCTTTTCATATCTTCGTGTTAATAGTTCTCTCATCATTCCATAGTCATCAGGTCCTGGAGTTTCCATTCGGTACTTTCTATATCTGGATTTTTTGGGATGAGCATTCTGAAAACTTACCATAGATCCGACAGCTGACTTTCCAGAGATATTAGAAACATCAAATCCTTCAATGTTTTGTGGAATTTTAGGAAGTTTTAAATATTTTTTAAGGTCTAGAAGAGCATTTTTGACCTGTTTTTTCTGATTTTTTATAATATCTGCATTTTTGGCTGCCATCCGTATCAATTTAAACTTCACACCATCATGGGGAACAATAATTTCCACCGGAGCTTCCCTTATATCAGAAAGCCAATCTTTAATCAGTTTTTCTTCTTTTATTATATACTGCAAGATGATTTCACCAGGAACATATCGAGGGTTGGCATAATACTGTTTTATAAAAGCAGATAAAATATCTTCAGGAGGTGTATTTTCCACTCCGGCCATTAAAAAATCGTCTTTTCCAGTAATTTTACCCTCACGAACTGAGAAAACAACCATGCAGGCCATTTTTTTATCATAAGAGCCGGCAATGATGTCTTGATTAATATTGTTGTTGAAGGCCACATTTTGACGTTCCATCACATCATGTATGGATTCAATTTGGTCTCTTATAACTGCCGCTCTTTCGAATTCTTGATTTTTAGCAGCAATATGCATCTCTTCATCTAGCATTTCTATTACTTTAGAATATCTGCCCTGGAAAAAAAGGTCGATACTATCAATAAGTTTTTTATATTCTGCTTTTGTAATTTGTCCGGCACAAGGTGCATGACATAGATCTATCTGACTGTTAAGACAAGGGCCATCCATTCTTTTACAGTCTCGAATTTTAAAAAGAGATTTTACAAATTTAACAGTTTTTTTAACTGAGCCGGCATCAGTAAATGGTCCAAAATAGTGAGAACCATCTCCAGAAATATTTCTAGTGATTAATATGCGCGGAAATTTTTCCCGTGTAATTTTAATATAAGGGTATCTCTTATCGTCTTTTAATCGAACATTATATGTGGGCCTGTATTTTTTTATTAAATTGGCTTCTAATATTAATGCTTCCTTTTCAGTATCTGTAATGATATATTCCAGGCTTTGGAACTGGCCCATCATGATTTTTGTTTTGAGAGAATCATGATACTCTTTAAAATATGATTTAACCCTTTTTTTTAAAGATACTGACTTTCCAATATAAATTACATTGTCCCGGGAATCTTTCATTATGTAAACGCCGGTTTTATCTGGAAGATCATTGGGATTATCAACTTGTGTGGACAATGTTTTACCTCAATTTAGATGATGGATTATAAATAAATATTGATTATAAACAAGTTATATGCTTCTAGTAGTCCTTTTATTTATAAAAACTTTATTAAAGTTCTTCAACTGCTAAAAAGGATTCTAAACTCTATTGCATTTATTATTACTTTTCTAATGCTCTCTAAGGAAATTTTAATCTATTAATTTCATTAAAATTAATTTAAATATTTATATAATTATCTTAAAATTTTACCAAAACTATAATAAAATTATATATTAGAGGAAAGTTTTTATGTTATAAATTACTATCATTGTTTATATAAAATTAACATCGTTTTTTTATTTAACAGTTTTTTTATTATAAATTACTATCATTGCGATAACACTTTTTATTTAAATTTTCATGCATTTTATAATCTTATTGAACTTATTCAGAATATAATGTCAGATTATTTAATAGAAATTAATTATGAATTAAATTTTAAAGATAACGTAAGATTTTTCTGAGGAAAAGAGAGATGAACCGATTCGAGTTAGTATCTAACTATAAACCACTAGGTGACCAGCCCAAGGCCATAAAATCAATTACTAATGGAATAAAGAAAGGTTTTCCTAATCAAACTCTTTTAGGAGTAACTGGTTCTGGTAAAACATTTACTATGGCTAATGTGATTAAAAATGTCCAGAAACCCACCCTGGTTATTTCACATAATAAAACACTAGCAGCCCAGCTTTATGAAGAATTTAAGGAATTTTTCCCAGATAATGCTGTAGAATACTTTGTGAGTTATTATGATTATTACCAGCCAGAAGCCTATGTTCCGCGTTCAGATACTTACATTGACAAAGAAGCATCAATAAATGATGAAATAGACCGTATGCGTCACTCTGCCACACAATCACTCCTATCTAGAGATGATGTTATTGTAGTTTCCAGTGTTTCCTGTATATATGGTATTGGTTCTCCGGAAGACTATGGTGAATTCATGCTTTCTCTGGAAATAGGGGATACAATTGATCGAGAAGAAATATTAAGCCGCTTAATTCATATGCAATATGAAAGAAATGACATTGAATTTGATAGAGGCCAGTTTAGAGTAAGAGGAGATGTTATTGAAATAAACCCGGTTCATGGAACACCACCAATTCGACTCGAGTTATTTGGTGATAATATAGATGCTATATCTCTTATTGATACATTAAGAGGGAAAAAAATCCAGGAACTGGAAAGAACAATGATATTTCCCGCAAAGCACTTTGTTATTGGTGAAGATAAACTGAAAGCTGCTTTGAAAGATATCGAAGAAGAATTAGAAGAACGTTTAATAGTTTTAAATTCTCAGAATAAACTGGTTGAAGCACAGCGGCTAGAACAACGCACTAAATTTGACATAGAAATGCTAAAGGAAATGGGATATTGTTCAGGTATTGAAAACTATACTTTACATCTCAGCGATCGAAAATGGGGCGAAATACCCTACACGCTTTTAAAATATTTCCCTGATGATTTTTTAACAATTATTGATGAATCCCACGTCACAGCACCTCAAATTAGGGGGATGTATAATGGAGATAAGGCACGGAAGGATACTCTGATTGATTATGGATTTAGACTGCCTTCTGCTCGTGAAAACAGACCTCTTCAGTTTCATGAGTTTGAAAAAATTGTTAATCAAGTTGTTTATGTCTCAGCCACACCAGCTAACTATGAACTGGAAAGAAGTCTTAATGTTGTGGAGCAGATTATTAGGCCTACTGGCCTGGTTGATCCGGAAATTATAGTAAGGCCGGTTAAAGGCCAGGTCGATGATTTATTGGTCGAAGTACAGAGAAAAATAAAAATGAATCAGAGAATTCTGGTAACCACTCTAACTAAACGAATGGCAGAAGATCTCACTGATTACTATGCTAAAATTGGTATTAAAGTCAGATACCTTCACTCTGAAATTGACACCTTGGAGCGGATTGAAATTATTGATGATTTACGCCGGGGCGAGTTTGATTGTTTGGTAGGAGTTAACCTTTTAAGAGAAGGCCTGGATCTTCCTGAAGTAGGTCTAGTGGGAATTTTAGATGCTGATAAAGAGGGATTCCTTAGATCTGAAACATCTTTAATACAAACTATTGGTCGTGCAGCACGTAATGTAGATGGGCAGGTTTTAATGTACGCGGATGTATTAACTGATTCTGTAAAAAATGCAGTTAATATTACTAATGATCGTAGAAAGGTACAGAATGCTTACAATAAAAAACATGGCATTGAACCGCATAATACTATGAGAAGTCTTAAAGAGAAGAAAGAAGGGGAAAATCTGGATCTTAAAGATGTCAGTGACCTTGAAAAAATGCCAAAAGACGAATTAAAACTCTTAATCAATGATTTAGAAAGAGATATGAAAGATGCTGCAACTGGTCTTGATTTTGAAAAGGCAGCTAAGATTAGAGACCAGCTAATGGTCCTTAAAGGTGTTTCTAAATGATAAATGGCATTAAAAATGATTTAATAGATAATTTAGTATCAATAAATATAAAATAATAATGTAATGCTGAATTATTAAATTAATTAAAATTATCAACTTACTTTTTACTCAAAATATCAATTAAAAAAATAAAATTATAAGGAGTTTAATCTTATGAGTCCCGAAATAACAGATAAAAAAGGGAGTATAGTGCTTAAAGGTGCGAGAGAGCATAATTTACAAAATATTGATTTGGAGATACCTAGAGACAAATTAATAGTAATTACTGGGCTTAGTGGGTCTGGAAAGTCATCACTGGCTTTTGATACAATTTATGCCGAAGGGCAGCGTAGATATGTTGAATCGTTATCAGCATATGCTAGGCAGTTTTTAGGTCAAATGAAAAAACCAGAGATAGATTATATTGAAGGACTATCTCCAGCAATTTCTATTGACCAGAAAACGACTAAAATGAATCCCCGTTCAACAGTGGGAACCATAACTGAAATTTATGATTATTTAAGACTTTTATTCGCAAGAATAGGAACTCCTCATTGCTACAACTGTGGAAAAGAAATTTCACAACAAACTACTGGCCAGATTGTAGAAAGTATTTTATTGATGGGTGAAGGAACAAAAATACAGGTTCTAGCCCCAGTTATTAAAGATAGGAAAGGAGAACATCAAAAAGTTTTTGAAAATCTCCGAACCAAGGGATTTGTTAGAGTAAGAGTTGATGGTGAAGTTTCTGATTTGGAAGAAGATTTTGAGCTAAATAAAAACAAAAAACACTCTATAGAAGTAGTTGTGGACCGTTTGGTCATCCGATCAGACATCGATTTCCAGAGAAGGTTGGCGGATTCTGTGGAAACTGCTTTAGAACTTGGAGAAGGAATACTAATTATAGTTTATGATTCCAGCGACTCAAAAACTGAAAACAGCAAATATTCATCAGAATCCGGGGAAAAAATATACAGTGAACACTTTGCTTGTGTAGAATGTGGAATTAACTTTGAAGAAATTAGTCCCCGTATGTTTTCATTTAACAGCCCTCATGGGGCCTGTCCTGAGTGTAATGGGCTGGGAAGTAAATTAGAAATTGATCCGGAGTTGGTAGTTCCTAATCCAGAACTTTCATTAAGTGAAGGAGCCATTGTGCCCTGGAGCAAATCAACTACTAAAGAAAATTACTATCAACAGATGTTACAAGCCGTTTCTGAGCATTTTGGATTTAGTATGGATGTTCCTTTCAAGGACTTGGATCCAGAATATCAAAAAGCTATTCTTTATGGTTCTTCTGAAAGAGTAGAATTTTCATTTAAAAGAAAAAATCGCTCATATCGAGTAAACCGAAAATTTGAAGGTGTAATCAAGAGAATGGAACGTATTTATCTGGAAACAAAGTCAAATTACATGCGAAGTTACATGGGCCAGTTTATGAGTAATCATAACTGTCCAGTGTGTGATGGTAGCCGTCTGCGGCCTGAAAGTAGATCCGTTACTATTGGGGAGAAATCTATTGCTGAAGTTGTAGGAATGCCTATTAAAGAATCTCAAATATTCTTCCAGGGTCTTAAACTATCTGAAAGAGAAGAATTCATTGCTAAAGAAGTTTTAAAAGAAATTAATGAACGTTTAAAATTTCTGGTGGATGTGGGACTTAATTATATCACTCTTAATAGGTCTTCAGGTACTTTATCTGGTGGAGAGGCCCAACGTATTCGTTTGGCCACCCAAATCGGGTCTGGTCTTGTAGGGGTTCTCTATATTTTAGATGAACCCAGTATTGGGTTGCACCAAAGAGATAATGTCCGGCTCATTGAAACTTTAAAAAGACTAAGAGACATTGGGAATACTCTTATTGTAGTGGAACACGACGAAGAAACTATATTATCTGCTGATTATGTGGTTGATGTGGGTCCTGGTGCTGGTGAGCATGGTGGTCATGTGGTTGCCACAGGGACACCTGCAGAAATTATAGCAAACGAGAATTCTATTACTGGAAATTATCTCTCACGTAGGGAATCAGTTTCTTTGCCTGAAAAAAGGAGAAGTCCGAATGGAAACTTCATTACCATTCAAGGTGCCCAGCAAAACAATCTTCAGAATATTGATGTTGAAATTCCTTTAGGAGTATTTAGTTGCATTACTGGAGTTTCTGGGTCTGGAAAAAGCACTTTAATTAATGAAATATTGTATAAAGGCCTTTATGAAAAAATTAATAGAAAACATATGAATGCTGGCCTTCATGAGAAAATTGAAGGTGTTCAGCACATAGATAAGATAATTATTATCGATCAATCGGCTATAGGTCGAACACCACGTTCTAATTCTGCAACTTACACGGGGGTGTTTACTTACATCAGGGAATTAATGGCTGAAACTCCTGAAGCTAAGAAAAGAGGTTATAAACCTGGTAGATTCAGTTTTAATGTTAAAGGCGGTCGTTGTGAGGCTTGTAGTGGTGATGGAATTATTAAAATAGAGATGCACTTTTTAGCTGATGTTTATGTGCCTTGTGAGGTTTGTAAAGGTAAAAGATACAATGATGAAACATTGGATATTCGATATAAAGGTAAAAACATTGCAGAAGTTTTGGATATGACTGTAGAGGAAGCAGTAGGATTCTTTGAAAACATTCCAAAAATTAAAAAGAAATTACAAACCTTAGATGATGTAGGTCTGGGATACATCCGTTTGGGACAATCAGCCACTACTTTATCTGGAGGAGAAGCTCAAAGAGTTAAATTGGCCAAGGAATTAAGTAGACAAAGCACTGGAAGGACTCTTTATATATTAGATGAACCAACTACAGGGTTACATTTCGCTGACATAAAAAGATTACTTCATGTCTTAGGTCGTTTAACTGATTCAGGTAATTCTGTTGTGGTTATTGAACACAATTTGGATGTTATAAAAACTGCAGATTATATAATTGATTTGGGACCTGAAGGCGGAGATGGTGGAGGTCTGGTAGTTGCTACTGGAACACCAGAAGAAATTGCTGCTTCTGGCACATATACTGGCCAGTTTTTAAAAGAGATATTGAATGAAAATTCGACACCTCTAAGCAGAGATCTTCTTCAAAGCCACTCTAAATAATATTTAATTAATTATTTATTTTATTAATTTTTTTAATCTAATTAAATAAATATTAATAATTTATTTTAATTTCTTTTTTTATTTAACATTAAACTCATTAAATTATATTCAATTAATTTAATAAAATAAATAATATTTTAATAGGGAGAAATTAACTAAAATCACAGGTTTATGCTTAATGCTTTATAAATAATGAAAATTATATATTATTCGTGATAACTATGGTCACAGAGAAATTAAATATTAAAATAAAAAATTTTTCACTGTTTTTGTCTTTTTTATTTATATTGTTATCATGCTCTGCTTATGGCCATAATTTTGATTTTAAGTATTCTAATAATGTTATTAACTTTGATTTTTTAAATTCAAATTATTTAGGGGTGATTATATTCCTTTAATGACAAGACTTAATTTTGGTCGTAAAAAAATATTTCTCTTTATACCAGTTGTTGTTGCAATTGCTCTTATTGTTATACAGCCTATATCTAATAGCCTGGGATTGAATATATCTGAAGATGCATTTAGGCTGATTCTTTTAATGTTAATAGTTGTTATGGTAGCACTTCTATCAGAACGAGTGGAAAGGGTTCGCTCATTGAGAAAATTGAATGAAGAATTAAGTGAACAGGCTGAGAAGTTAGCTGATGCTAATGACGAGCTGGAAGCATTTGCTTATTCAGTTTCACATGATTTAAGAGTTCCTTTAAGAGCTATCGATGGGTTTTCTAGAATAATGGTTGAAGATTATGAAGATGAGCTTGATGAAGAAGGAATCAGGCTTTTGAATATCATTAGAGACAATACCAAAAAAATGGGGCAGCTTATAGATGATATATTGCTATTATCTCGTGCTGGCCGTCAAGATATGAATTCTACTAAAATAGATATGAAATCACTGGCCCAATCTGTTTATAATGACTTTTCTAATCAAACCGAAAATAGAAATATTAACCTTGCGATTGATGAACTTCCAGTAACTTATGGAGATCGTGCCCTGATTTATCAGGTTTATACCAATTTAATTGGGAATGCCATAAAATTTACATCAAATAAAGACCCTGCCGAAATAATTGTTGGATATGAAGATAAAAAAGGTGAATATGTATTTTTTGTTTCTGATAATGGTGCTGGATTTAATATGAAATATATAAATAAGTTATTTGGTCTTTTCCAACGTCTTCACAGCCCTGAAGAATTTGAAGGAACCGGTGTGGGCCTTACAATTGTTCAGCGTATTGTAAAGAGACATGATGGAAAAGTTTGGGGAGAAGGAGAGGTGGATAATGGTGCCACCATATATTTCTCTTTACCTAAAGATAAGCCAAAGAAATAAGTTTTTAATTTAAGCTCATCATATAAAAAATTTAAAAATAAATTTAAATTAATTAAATTAAATAATTGAAATTATTTAATAAATTTATAGTCCTTTAATAATCTGTTCATAGGATTAATAACTTAAAAGGTGAATCTAAAATGGGAATGGAAGAAATTGAGATACTGCTTGTGGAAGACAATCCTACTGATGCTGAACTTACCATGCGAGCACTGAAAAGAAAGAACATGGCTAATCAAGTTGTTTGGGTTAAAGATGGCGAAGAAGCGCTTGATTTTATTTTCGCCAATGGAGAATATTCTCATAGAAATCCGGATGATCTTCCGAAGTTAATTCTTCTTGATTTAAGGATGCCTAAAGTCGATGGATTAGAGGTTTTACAGCGTATAAAAGCCGAAGAAAACACTCGTAAAATTCCTGTTGTTGTTTTGACATCATCTAAAGAAGATAGGGATATTGTAGAGAGTTATGAATTGGGTGTCAACAGTTATGTAAGTAAACCTGTTGAATTTGATCAATTTATTGATGCTGTTTCGACCCTTGGTTTTTACTGGATGCTGATTAATAATCCACCTTGATTCATAGTATATCGAGATGAAATTTAATCTGAAATTAATTTTAAATTAGATAATTATGTAAATCACATTTTAGTGCATTATTTTGAGGTAAATGTGGTAAAATATGAATAAAATCAAGGTTTTAATACTGGAAGATGTTCCTTTAGATGCTGAACTTTCTGAGCGGGAGCTAAGAAAAGAAGGACTTGACTTTTTATCGCTTCGGGTTGAAACCAAAGATGATTTTATTAAAGAAATTACTGAATTTAATCCCAATATAATATTGGCGGATCAATCTTTGCCGCATTTTGATGGGCTTTCTGCTTTGAAAATTGCTAAGAATAAAACGCCAAATATTCCTTTTATTTTTGTCAGTGGTAAAATTGGAGAAGACTATGGTGTGGAAATGCTCAAAGAAGGTGCAACTGATTATGTACTTAAAAATAATCTTACAAAGCTTTCCCATTCGGTTATAAGGGCTTTGAATGAATCTAAAGAGCAAATCAATAGAGAAATTGCTGAAAAATCATTAAAAGAGAACGAAAAAAAATATAGAACTCTCTTTGAAAAATCTAAAAATCCTATATTTGTTTGCCAGAAAGATGGAACTTTTATTGATTGTAATGATGCCGGATTAGAATTTATGGAAAAACCATGCTCTGAAATTATGGGCAATAATATACAAAATTGGGTTAAATTAGCTGATTTTAATAATTTGTTTTCTGAGGAAATTTATGTAAATGAACTAGTATTCCAGGTTAATGGCATTGAAAAAATACTGGAAATTACCATTACTCTGGTTGAACTAGGGAAAGAAAAAAACTATTTTTTACAAGGAAAAGATGTAACTCAACAAAGGCAGGCTGAAAAAGCTCTTAAAAAACAAGGTGAGGAATATAAAGCCATATTTGAGAATACTGGTACTTTATCTGTAATTTTTGAAAAAGATACGACCATCTCTTTAGTAAATACTGAATTTGAATTATTTTCAGGATATACCAATAAAGAATTAAAATACCATAGGAAGTGGTTGGAATTTGTGGCCAGTGATGATTTGGAAAGGATGGAAGGATACCATCGTATGCAAAGAATAAATCCCTTAGCAATTCCTAAAAATTATGAAGTTATGTTAAAAAATCGTGAAGGAAAAATTAAGGATTTTTTTGCTACTTCTGAACTTATACCTGGTACTGAAAAGGGGATTATATCTTTTATGGATATTAGTGATAGAAAAATTGCTGAAAATAAAATTAAGAATTCCCTTCACGAAAAGGAACTTCTTCTAAGAGAAATACATCATCGGGTAAAAAATAATATGCAAATAATATCCACTCTCTTAACCCTACAATCGGCTCAAATTGATGATCAAAAATTAATTGACCTCTATCAAGAAAGCCAGAATAGGATTCAAGCCATGTCATTAATTCATGAAAAATTGTATCTATCTAGAGATATTTCTAAAATAAATCTTAAAGATTATGTCCAAAGCATGGTAAGTGATTTATTATATTCCTATGAAAAAGATAGTCAAGTTATAGAGTCTAATCTTGATATTGCTGATGCTTTGATGAGTATAGATACAGCAGTTCCTTGTGGATTAATTATAAACGAACTTATTTCTAATTCATTAAAATATGCATTTCCTGATAGAAATGGAACCATAAATGTATATTTTCATAGAATCAATGATTCAGATTATTGTTTATCAATATCTGATGATGGAATTGGCCTTCCTGAGGATTTAGATATAGAGAAAACCAACTCTTTAGGTCTTCAAATTGTTAACAATCTTATAAATCAACTTGATGGAACATTAAAAATATCAAAACCTTCTAAATTTGAAATTAGGTTTAAAGAACTAAAATATAAGGAAAGAATGTAATTTAATAGATATGAAAAAAATTATTTAATGAAAGTAGGGGATGAAGTAATGGCTAATGCAAGGGTTCTGGTTGTAGAAGATGAAAGTATTGTGGCCATGGGAATTAAACATAAATTAGAAACCATGGGACATACTGTTGTAGAAATGGTTGCATCAGGAGAGAATGCAGTTCGAGCTGCTGGGGAGCATGTTCCAGATATAATATTAATGGATATAGTTATAAAAGGAGATATGGATGGTATTGAAGCAGCCCACGCTATTCATGAATACCATGATATTCCTATAATTTATTTAACGGCTTATGCTGATGAAGAAATGCTTATGAGAGCCAGAGTCACCCAGCCCTATGGATATATTATAAAACCATTTAAATCCACGGAATTGAATGCTAATATTCAAATGGCCTTATTTAAACATAAAGCTGCCAAAAAAGAAAAGGAAATAATTAAAAAACAAATTTTAGATAATTTTCATAATTTTATTGTTCAAGCTATTCCTACTAGTGGTTCTCAAAGTGAAATGGAAATGCGAGACATGCTTTTTAATGCCTTTGGGGAAAAATTAGAAGAAGATATGAAGCCTTCATTTGAATCTAAAATGGAAGAATTCGGGATCAGTGAGGATACTGAAGATGGTCAGGATATATTTGACTCATATTTAGCTTGGTTATCTGAGATATTCAGTGATTTTGGAATAAGAGTGGGTATTATTGAAAAAAACCCTAGATGGTACTTTGAATTTGATAACTGTCCTTGGAAAGAAGAAGCTAAAAATAATCCCATATTCTGCATAAACTGTCAAGCTATTATTAATCGTAGTTTTGATTGGACAAACTTAGAAGGAAGTGTAAAACGTAAATCAACCATTGCTAGTGGTTCAGATAGCTGTATATTTACTTTCAATCTTTAATTTTCTTTTTTGGATTTTTTATTTATTTTTTATTTATTTTTTTTTTTAAAAATTCTTTTGATTTTTACAGAATTAGGGCTTTTTTATAGAAACACATTCAAAAAATTATTATCTTATTTTAAATATATTTACATTATGAAAAGAAAAGGAGTTGCCAATCTTCCACTTCATGGGGGTCATCCACCCCGCTGGCTGTTCAGCAGGATGATTAAGCTTGCTGGAGGAATCAGTGAAGTTATAATTGATGAATATGGAAGTGATGAACTTTTAAGACGTTTATCAGATCCTTTTTGGTTTCAAGCATTCTCATGTGTCTTAGGATTTGATTGGCATTCTTCTGGAACAACCACAACAACTTGTGGAGCTTTAAAAATTGCATTAAATCCAGATTCACATGGTTTTATAGTTGCTGGGGGAAAAGGTAAAGCATCTCGTAAGACTCCTGAAGAAATCGCTGAATCTGGTGATATTCTTTCTATTAATAGTAAAAACATTGAAAAGTTGATTCAAACCAGTAAACTATCTGCTAAAATCGACAATTCCTGTATACAAGACGGTTATCAGCTGTACCAACATACATTTTTTATTAATGACAAAGGAAACTGGGCAGTTGTTCAACAGGGAATGAATGAGTACAATAAATATGCTCGTCGATATCACTGGCTAGGTGAATCAGTGGATGATTATTTATCAAATCCACATGCAGCCATTTCCTGCGATTTAAAAGAGAACAATTCATTGAATATGGTAGATATAGATAGTGAAAAGGCACGGGAAATAAGTGTGGATTTAATTTGTGATAATCCAGATCATCTTCGAAAATATTTTAATAATAAAAATAGTATGCAAACTTTGCTAAGTGACTTTTCAGCTGAAAAATCAGAGCTTAATCTGCCCCAGCACCATCCAGTTTTGGATATGGATATTTCAGATCGTGAATTCCAAGTTCTAAAGCAGGCCTGGGAAATTCAACCTGAAAATTATCAAGATCTCATCCTATTAAAAGGTTTTGGACCTAAAAAAATCAGAGCTCTGGCCCTTATTTCGGATCTTGTTTTTGGAGAACCCGCCAGCTGGAGGGATCCGGTAAAATATAGTTTTACTCATGGGGGAAAGGATGGATATCCATATCCTGTTGATAGAAAAGTTTATGATAATTCTATTAATACACTTAAAGAATCCCTTGAACAATCTAATTTAAATAATAAAGAAAAAATGGGAGCAATAAAACGGCTTAGAGAGTTTATTAATGAATAATTAGATTTTAATTGGTTTTGCTGCTCTTGAACTGCTGCTAACAAATGATGTCGTTTTATAGCTCCTTAATGTTACTTTTCCTATGAATTTTTTGGCCATGATTCGAGGTAATGATTTGGCATAGATTTTATGGCCCATAAATATTATATTATCTGGTTTCCCACGTCCATTTCTATGAACTAGCTTTCCACCATCATAAGAAGCCCATAAATTGATTTCAGTGAAACTATTTTTATTTTCTACTTTATAGGTAATTATATTACGTCGGTTGACTCCCCATTTATCAGTACCAGCTAAATATATGGCGTTATATACTGGATTATATTTTTTAGCAGTATATCTTCCTTGTCTATAATAACGGGGACTATTTGGCACACTTACATATTCTCCATCTTTCATTTTAAATACTTTAATTTTAGAGCTTCCAGAATTGTATATAGCAATACCTACATTACCAACCGGATCCTTAATAAGAAAATGTCCCATTCCAAGTTTTCTCAGAAGTTTATAAGCACTGTTAATATCTGTTTTAGTTATACGTCCTTTGACTGAAATCTTTCCGGCTAAGCTCTCTAGTTTTTTATTTATCCAGACCACATCAGGCCCACCAGTTGAAACAATCCATCCATTCTTAGATATTATGGTGTGGAAAAAATATCCATTTACTAGCTTGTACTCTTTAATTGTTTCTTTCCCATACCATTTCACTTTTTTGATATAAAGATTTGCGGCATAGGTAGAGTCTCTTCTATATGCAAAAACATCTACTCCTTTTTTAACATGTATTAATACTGAACAACAACCACTTTCGGTTTTAATGGTATTTTTGGCTTTTTGGAGTCCTGTAGAATTAATATTACTAGATTTGTTGCTAGAGTTGGTATCAGCCGAAACATTAGTTCTATTTATAGTCTGATGAGTAGCATAATCAGTATTATGGCCAATAGAGCTATCTTCTAAATCATTGTTGGTAATGTCTGTAGCAGTCGCACTACCTATAAAAAATAATACTAATAAAATAATTCCTATAATTAACAAAGGTTTTCTGAAAATTTTCTTTCCCCCTATAAAATTTTCAAATTAAAATAATTTATTTGCAATAATAATTTCTCTTAAAACTATGTAATAAAAATTATGTCTTATTTAATGAATATTTTTTAATACTAGATTCATGAATATTTTTTAATACTGAAATAATCTTGAATATATATTATTGCTCAAAAACTAAATTAAAAACTTATTTAAATAGAATAAAAACTAATTAACCCAATAATAAGTATTTGATTAGTATTTAAAGAATATAGATCATGTCGTAGTGATTAATTCATTTAAAAGATATTAAATTCTTTTGAATGTCAGTTTTATCCATTTTTTCAATTTCACTTTCCATTATTTTAATCCAGTTATAAATGCGCAGAGCATCATTAGATGGAGAGTTTTTAGATCTATTATTAACTGAATCATGTGACACTTTTAATGCATTTTCCATACATTTTTTCAGTTCTAATTGAAATTTTAAAAACTCTTTTAACGAAAAAACTACTAGTTCATCCCCTTCTTGAAAAATACTTTGTCTATAAAAAACTATTTCATCATTTTTTAATTGGAGTTTAACAGATCTCATTAAATCACTTTAATTATATATTATTGGGGTTAATGGAGATTGATACTATCTCTATTATTATTATTATTTAAACTAAATTCCAATAATGGCTGGAACATTAATCTTATCTTTACAAATTCTTTTTTTCTTTTTAATTCCCATTTCAGGCCATTTAAAGTTTTCAAGGGATGTTTGAGTCTCAAATTTCATCAAAGAGGTCACGATTTTTGATGCTTTTTCCAGTTCATTTTTCGCTTTTCTAATTTCTCTTTTTTTAAATTTAACCTGTGATTTCTGGGCATTCTCAGCCATTTCACCAGATTTTTCTAAATAGTACTTTAATCGCATCATTTCTACTTGTAATTCATCTAATGGAAATGCAACAATACCCTCTTCCTTATTAAAAGCACCTAAATTATAGCTGCTAGTGCAGTTTTTTTCCAGTTTTACAATAGCATACTTCATTTTAATCTCTCAAATTGTAATTGATAATCTAATAGTAGTTTAAGAATAAAATAATGGTAGATTAACAATTTAATTAATTAAATACTGCTTTTTTATTATCCATCTAATAATATTATATTTCAGATTATTAGTGAATATGAATAATTAGTTTTTAGAATATATTAGAACTTGAGATAGAGAGCATTTGAAAAGTATTGAATTGTATGAGTTAATATTTTAAAATAAGAGTTTAATTGAAAGATATAATATTTAAAAAATTTAAAATAGAAAATAAAATGGATTATCTGTCGATAATTTACTTGTAATGATGCTTATGATGATATTTTTTCATTTCACTGTGTTTGTGAACTTTGCGAATGATTATTTCTACAAATTCTCCTTCAGCAATTTCAGCAACGTCTAATAAGTCTTGAGGAACAACAACTTTCTCAGAAGTTCTTTTTAAAACGGTTGAATAACCTCTATGGTAATATCTATGTCTATGATGACAATCACAATCCTCTTTCTTCTCATGCATTTTTTCACCCCTTAAAATAATTTACAGTTATATATCTATGTATGTGGAAGCTATTAATTTTTTAGATATCTATTTTTAGATATTAATAAAGGATTTATATCATTTTTATTTGACATTTTTAGATAATTATTTGGACTAATAAAATCAAATAGAATAAGAACTTTATATATTATCAAGTATTTATCATATTTACCAGATATCTATAGAAAATATTTTATTTAATCTGATTTACCGAATAAAAAGTTAATTTGGGGTGCATTATGGTGAAGGCGAATTTATTGGTAGTAGAAGATGAATTCATCACTGCTATGGACTTAGAAGAAAAGTTGGGGGAAATGGGATATAATGTACTTAAAATAGCTTCTTCTGGTGAGGATGCTATTAAATTTGCGGCTGAACTTCGTCCTGATTTGGTTTTAATGGATATAATTCTAAAGGGAAACATAAATGGTACCGAAGCTGCTGAGAAGATAAATTCTCTGGAGATACCAGTAATTTTTTTAACGGCATATAGTGATGATAAAACACTCGTAAATGCTAAAAAAAGTAGTCCTTATGGGTACATTGTTAAACCCTATGACAGCCCAGTTCTGGAAGTAAGTATCGAATCTGCTCTTAAAAAATATGCCGCAGATCAAAAAGAAATGGATCGAGTACGGCTAAAAGCAATTGAAGAACCACAATCTAATAAAAATGAAAAAGTTGGGCAGGATTCTAAATCATTAGAAAATTCTCCATTAGAAAGCCAAGAAACTAAATTAATGATAGTGGAAGATGAATTTATTACTTCTATGGATTTAAATGATAAATTAGAGGAAATGGGATATAATGTAGTTACTATGGCTGCATCAGGATATCAGGCGATTGAAAGGGCCAAAAAATTCAATCCAGATGTTGTTTTAATGGATATAGTTCTTCAAGGGGATATGGATGGTATTGAAGCTGCAGATAAGATAGGGCAGTTAGGAATACCTGTGATTTTTTTAACAGCACATGCAGATAAAGAAACGGTGGAAACTGCTCTAAAAACAGCTCCTTATGGTTATATGATAAAGCCATTTGATGAAGATAAGCTTCACAGCACAGTGGAAATTGCATTGGAAAAGAAAAGGTCTGAAAAAGTCAAATATGAAAAATTAGGCGCTAAAATAAGTTCTAAACAAGATGAATTGAAGATGGAAAAAACAGGAGTCTTTTTTGTTTCTGCAATTTTTATCTCACTGGCTGCTTATGGATTCCTAATTAAAGATATGACTTGGCTGGCCTATTTACTTTTTATTCCGGCATGCTATAACATTTTTTTATGTATTATAAGCTTAAAAAAACAAGAAAAACCTACTGAATTCGACAATCCACCTATGGTCAGTATTATGATTCCAGCCCACAATGAGGAACATACCATTGAAAGATGTGTAATTTCTCTTTCTGAAATGGATTACTATTCCCACGGAGAAAAGAATTTTGAAATAATTGTTATAAATGATGGTTCTACTGATAATACGGGAAAAGTACTAGAAAATTTAAAAAATAAGGTTGATTGCTTACGGATTGTCACGAGAAGACCCCCTAGATCTGGTAAAGGTAAAGGTTACGTTTTAAATGATGGGGTTAAAATGGCCAGAGGAGAAGCTATTGCAGTTTTTGATGCAGATTCCAGGGTCGGTAGTGATTTTTTAAAGAAGATCATTCCTTACCTTAATGAAGATAATGTGGTGGGTGTTCAATCCCGGGTTAGAATGTATAATAAAGATAGAAATCTTCTTACGGCAATGCAAGAAGCTGAATTTGCCATATTTGGTAATGTAATATTGAGATCCCGTGATATCATGGGTAAAAATGGATTCTTAGGAGGTAATGGTCAGATAACCACCCGAAAAGTCATGGAAGAAATTGAGGGATGGGATGGCTTTGCTGTGACTGAAGATCTGAATTTAAGCATTAAGCTAATGATAAAAGGTTATAAAATCCGTTACTGTGGTGAGGCAGAAGTTTGGCAGGAAGCAGTTCCTTTTTGGAGACCATTTTTCCGTCAAAGAGTCAGATGGGCCACCGGGAACTTGGAAACTCTTTTTGTGTATTTAGCTCCTATAATTGATGCGGATATTCCAATTTATAAAAAGATAGATTCCATACAGTATCTTTTCTTCCTTCTATTCATTGCCTTTGTGATGTTAGGATATATAGTAGTTATTTTAGATTTTGGATTAATATACTCCATAAAAGTAAATATCCCCCTTGCCATTGGACTATTATCTACTGCTGCATTTTTCCCAGGTGCTATACTTGGAATTTACCGGGATAAAGGACGCGGATTTTTTAGTGCAGTTTTTACATCCATAAAATACTGGGCCTATTGTCTATATTTAATACCCTTGTTTTTTGCGTCTTTTGTGCATATGATTACTCGTAAAGACAGGACCTGGGCAAAAACGGATCACAGTGGCGATGAGGAATAACTCTAGTTGTATCTTAAATTAATGAATAAAAATAAATTAGATCTTATGCAAAATTTTAAAAAAATAATATTTACTTAATTAAAAAAAACGTTCTTAAAGACTATAATTTGTCAAATTCAATTGAAGTATTAATTAAAAATAGCAATATTAATTAAATAGATAATTGAATAGAATTATTTAAATTATATTTATTTATTTTATTAAAAGGAGAAAAAATATGAGTTTTCTTAATCCCGATGTTAAAGATGTGAGTCCTCTGCAGAGAAATTTGCAGATGATAATGCGAATATTTCTATTGATTTCAGGTATCTATATTTTGATTTTCGGTGGAGCAAATGGTGCCGAGAGGATATTTGGTTTGTTAATTTTAATCGCTCTGGCCATAATTAATGCTCCTGCGTTTTTTACAGGCAATCATATTAGGGCAATCCCCCTAGAAATTGAAATATTGTTGTTATCTATGGTTCTTTTCGAGCTGGTAGGTGGAGATGCACTAGGGCTATATGTTAAATTACCTTACTATGACAATTTCATGCACTTCATGCTACCCCTTTATGTGGCCTTAATTGGTATGATGCTGGTTTATACTGCTTATTTCTTTGGAAAACTAAAAGCTTCTCTTTCAGTGATGGCTGGTATAATTGTTTTACTTACAATTGGTCTGGGAGGAGTTTTAGAGATGGGTGAATATACCTATGATACTTATCTAGCTGATGGACCTATAGGTGCGATTACTGGAAACACTCAGATGCAGGGTTCACCTACCCAGGATCCCTTGGACGATACTATGAACGATTTATTCACTGATACAGCAGGAGCTATTGTTGGGGCCTTGATCGGGGTATTGTTAATTCGTAGATATGAAAAAGATGGAGGGCACTGGAAAGTGGCCGATGATATATCTAAAATGGGTGGATAGCTTAAATTTAAATAGATCCATAATTATTTTTTTATTTTAAGAATTTAAAAAGATTAAAAATTGATAAAGATATTTATTTTAAAAAATTTTTAATTTTATTTTAATAAATAATTATTCTATTATTTAATTAAGGATTCCATAGGTAATAATTGGGCTAAAAGTGAATTCGATTCTACTACTTTATTTTAATTGAATTCTTTGGATAATTGTCCATTATTTCCATGGTTTATGAAATATAAAAGTAACTTATTAGAAACTCATAAATATGCTGTAAAACTAATTAATTTATAATAAACCTATTGAAATACACGGATCATGATAAATAGCAGTAATAAGGGATAATCATGAATGAAAATAATTACTACAAAAAAGTTAGGAATATCCTTATTTTTATCCTTTTTTTGAATTTGGCGGTTTCTGTGATCAAATTGGCATATGGGTGGTATACTAATTCTTTGAGTATATTATCTGACGGGTTTCATTCCATGTTTGACGGAATTTCTAATGTAGTGGGCATTGTAGGAATAATGATTGCAGCCAGACCACCTGATTCTGAACATCCTTATGGACATGGTAAGTTTGAAACTTTGGCTTCATTGGGCATAGCTGTTTTATTATTTTTCACTTGCTTTGAAATATTCCAATCGGCCATAAACCGGCTTTTCAATCCTTCAACGCCAGATATTACCACAGTAAGTTTTTTAGTCATGGGAATTACTATTGCCATTAATATATGGGTTTCATGGTATGAAAATAAACAAGGTAAAAAATTAGGCAGCACAATACTAATTGCAGACTCATTACATACCAGAAGTGATATTTATGCATCTATAGCTGTTATTTTTGGCTTCATAATGATTAAATTAGGTTATGTGGTGGCAGACCCTATTATTGCTATTTTAATCGCATTATTAATTGCCCGCGCAGGAATAACGATTATTATAAATAGTTCAGAAATTTTGATGGATAAAGCACCTTTAGATAAAGAATCCATCCGAAAAATAGTTATTTCTGTAAAAAATGTCAAAGATTGTCATAAAATAAGAACTCGAGGACCAGCTTCTTGTATTTTTGTGGATTTGCATATTGTTATGGAATCAGATTTCACATTGGAAGAAGCACACGATGTTGCCCATAAAGTGGAAAATAAGCTTAAGATTTCTATAACTGGTATAAACGATGTCACGGTTCATGTAGATCCATGCAAAGAAACTTCAAAGTTATAATGCTTATTTGGAATAAAATATAGTATAAATTAAACAGATTCAATTTAAAAGAAAAAATAGAGATATTTATTTTAAAAAATTTTTAATTTTATTTTAATAAATAATATTCTATTATTATATCTCATTATTTTTCAATTAAATATATTTAACAGATAATTTTTCTCTTTTAGGAACTCTATAAAACGTACAATCAGGATATCCGACCATTAAAGCTCCAATAAATATTTCATTTTCTTTTAATCCTAGAAATTCTCTAATCGGTTCGTAATCAGAGGCCATCTTTAAAAATCCAGCCCAACAGGAACCTAAATCAAATGAAGGCAAGGCCAGTTCTAAATGGCTTAGGGCAATAACACCATCAGTCACGGCACTGCCTTGACTGTCTTGGGCCTTAGCAATAAAAACATGGGGTGCTCCCCTTAAAATAGGATCTGATCCTGTTTTTGAAACTTTAATTAAAGATTTCATGGGTAATAACTGGGCTAAATGTGAATTAGATTCTACTAATTTTTCCATCCATTGAATACAAAGTCCGGCCAGAACTTTCACTTTTTCAGGATCTTCAATTATTATCCAATTTATAGGCTGCTGATTAACTCCAGATGGGGCAAAACGGACAATATCCATAACTTCTTCAATTGTTTTCCGAGGTATGGTGTTCTTCTTGTAGTTTCTAATAGACCTGCGGTTCCGCATGTAGTTCCCCATATCTTCAGGGGAGATTTTAGAAGAAATATTTACTAAAGGAGGTTCTAAATTAGGTCCAGATATATTGATAGCTCCTTCTGAACATCCTGCTTCGCAGTGGCCACAACTAGAACACGAGGTTTCAGGTATTGTTTGAGGATAATTATTCATTTCGACATGGCCCAGGGGGCAGTTAGAGACACAGCTTCCACAGGAATTACATTTGCTTTGATCTAGGTTTAATTGGGACATTTTTTTCATCTCATATCTTTTTTAATAAGTTGATAAACAATTTTGATATTTATATTCATATAATATTTTTAATTGATTAATACTAATTAGTTTTCTTTTTACCCTATTTTTGTCTATTTTTTCGGTTTGTTAATAATAAAAAGAATTAATATATAAAAATTATAGAATATATTCATTTATAATAATCTTTCAAAAAAAAATAATAGAACTTATTTAAAATAAAGACTTTTAAGGCTTTTATCATATTAAAGTGATTAAAATGTTGTTATATTACATGGATGTTTCAGAGCTTGATTTGTATAAAATGCAGGCTTTTGTATCTAAGGAAAGAATTGAAAAAGCTAATCAGTATTTCCACCAAAAAGACAAATTTCTTTCTATTGGTGCTGAAATTTTATTAAATCATGTTTTAAGTAAAATTGGTATTATTAATCCTATATTTGATACAGATAAATATGCTAAGCCCTATTTGAAAAATTATCCTAATGTTTATTTTAATCTATCACATTCAGAAAAATATGTGGCTTGTGCAGTTTCTGATTCTCCAATTGGTGTGGATATTGAATACATTAATGATATAGATTTAACTGTAGCAAAGCATTATTTCTATGGCAGTGAATACGAATATATTTTAAATAATAACAACCAAAAAAAAGCTTTTTTTGAATTATGGGTATTGAAAGAAAGTTACATGAAAATGACTGGATTAGGATTTAGGTTGGCACTTGATGAATTCTGTATTGAAATTAATGATGAAATTAAATTGATTCATAATGATGAAAATACTGGTAAATTTGGACTCTGGAATGTTTGTGAGGGAGATTATATGTTAGGATTATGTTCTAAAAACAAAGTTAATGAGCCAGTTTTAATAAATTATTCTGATTTGGTTTTAAATTTAAATTTTGATTCAAATTAAATTTGGATTTATAAATTCCATTGGAAAAAGAGAAATGGGTGACAAAGGGAAGAGGTGAAATTATGGATTATTTTGATTTATCTAATGCACAAAAAAGGACCATAATAACTGAGATTAGTAAACCTGGCAATGAAGCATATATTCTTTCATTTAGATCAAAATTCCCATTAGAAGATGAAAAATATGTAAAAAAAGCTCTAAATATTCTCATGGGGGGAATCTTCAGTTACGTATAAAAAAAGATGAAGATATGAATTTCATGCAGTATTTTGATGATGAAGTGGAGTCCTTTTCATATCAGGATATGTCAAATAAAAGTGAGGACGAAATTAACAATTATGTAATATCATTTTCACAAGAATCTTTTAAAAAAATCTTTGATGTACCATTATATCAGTTTGAACTCCTAAAAACTGGAAAAGAGTTAATGGTTCTTGGTCGTATTCACCATATTATCATGGATGGAAGTTCCGTTAGTATTTTTGCCAAAAACTTAAAAGATTGCATTATTACCTTAAAAAAAGGAGAAGAATACCAAGAGACCAGTATTTCCTATAAAGAATATGTAAAAAAAGAAAAAGAATACCTTTCCAGTAAAAAAGCAAAGGAAGATGAAGAGTTTTGGCTTTCTAATTTAGATGGATATTCCAAGGATTGGTATTCATCTGAAGATTTAAATATTAATCGAAATTACTTTTATTTAAAACCAGAATTAACCGAAAAACTAAAACAATTATCCCTGGTTGAGGGTGAAAGAATATCTCCATTTATATTAGCATTATCTGCAGTATCATTATACTTTGCTAAAAGCACATGCAGTGAAGACATGGTTTGGAATAGTGTATACCATGGTAGGGATTTTGGAGAAGAAATACATGATATGTTGGGCATGTTTGTAAATATGATGCCTTTAAGGCTTGATTATAATGATAAAAGGTCATTTAAAGAGGTTTTATTATATAATAAGTCTTTAGTTAAAGCTGGTCTGGCCCATGGAAAATTATCTTTTAATAGGTATGGGGCTAAATTACAGCAAAGAGGTATTGACCCGGCCATGCTATCAATGTATTCTATTGTATCTAATTCAACAGATTCCAATGTAGAATTCTTATTTAATAATTCTAAAAGTGAATTTCCATTTCACATTCGAGTAAATTCATCATTAAATGATAAAGACGGTTTACAGCTTTTAGAGATTGAATATAATAAAGGCTGTTTTTCTGATGCACAAATCAAGCACATGGTTGAAAATATTGAAAAGCTGCTAATTGATATTTCTGATAATCCCGATTTGGCCTGTAAGGATATTGAAATAGCAATAAGTGAATTCTATGCTGCTGAAAAATATTTCAAAAATATGATTCAAAAAAGTGATGGTGCAACTGTTATTTCTCCAGATATTAATGGTAAAGAAGAATATGGATCTTTAAAAGAATTTAATCTTTCTATTAATAAATCAAATATAGAAAAATTTTGTAAAGACCATGAAATTAGTCCTAACCCTCTTTTTTTATCAGCCACATTATTTGCTTTAGTTAAATTTGTATTCAGCAAAGATCTTTTAGTTTCTATTATTTCTTATAATTCACAGAATAATAATAATAATAATAATAATAATCCTAATTCAAATAATAATAATAATACTCTATTTAATTCACAAAATCAGGAATTAATTCAGGAACTGCCTTTTGCGCTTAAAATGGATACAGATAAGAATGTGAAAGATTATTTAAGTATCATAAATGATTCTTTTATCAATGTTATAAATCATGATTATTATCCTTTTACCAATATTTCTAGTGAAGACTACATCTTACCCGAATTTTTATATGATTTTAGATCAGCTGAGCAGATTAATAATGAGAACTTCAATTTAGAGCATCATAAACTAGGTATATTCATTGAAGAGAATGATAATGAGTTTAAAATAATTTCCCAGTATAATGATGCAATTTATTCTGAAGACCTATTGGAAACTTTCACTGAGAGCATTAAAACTCTTTTAAATAAATTAATGGGAAATCCAAAGATATTACTTAGGGATATTTCAATTTCAAAGGATGATAACAAGGAAGAGGAATTTAAAATAAAACGGGTAGAAGAACCATTATTAAATAAACTTTTTGAAAAACAGGTAGATCAAAACAAAGACAAAATTGCTTTAATTGCCGAGGATGGTGAATTTACTTATGATGAACTTAATAGAAAAGCTAATCGTATTGCCAATGCCTTGATTAAACGTGGAGTAAATGTTGAAGACCGAATAGTATTCATGTTAAAACGTGACAGTCACCTTATATCATCTATGTTTGGGATTGTAAAATCTGGCGCTGCTTTTATCCCGGTTGATCCGGAATATCCTGAAGATAGAATAAAACAAGTTATAGAAGATAGTGATGCAAAATATATTATCAAGAACGTTACTACCAACGAAGATTTGCATAATGCGCTGGATATAGATGAATTACTCTTAGAAACAAATGAAGAGAACCCTGATCCTGATTTAATACACGATAATTTATGCTATATGATTTATACCTCGGGATCTACTGGTAAGCCTAAGGGAGTGATGTTAACTCATGGGGGTATCACTAATTACGTATCTCCTGACCCTCAAAATACTCCTATCCACGCGCTCATTACCAAAGCACATAAAATGATATCCATATCAACAGTATCATTTATTGTATTCCTGCGTGAAATTTTGGCCACAGTTACCAATGGTATGCCCGTTGTATTTGCCAATGAAGAACAATCCATAAATCCTTTAGAACTAGTAAAGCTATTTGAAAAAACCGGGGCAGACGCATTTGGTGCAACACCAACCAGATTATTACAGTACTTAGAAATGGAAGAAATACAAAAAACCATGCCCCGATGCAAGGTGATAATTGTAGGGGGTGAAACATTCCCTCCCCAACTCTACAACATTTTATCAAAGTATACTTACGCTGAAATCTACAATTCTTATGGCCCTACCGAAATCACAATTGCATCCCATGGAAAATTATTAACTAGTAGCGATATTTCTGCGGGTGAAGCTCTCCTAAATGTCACAGATAGAATTATGGACATTGATGCTAATCCCTTAACTTACAATGCAGTAGGTGAATTATATGTGGCCGGTGCTGGAGTAGCAAGAGGTTATTGGAATAATGAAGAACTCACTGATAAGTTGTTTGTCACATATAATGGTCTTCGCCATTATAACACGGGAGATATGGCAAAAAGAGATAGTAGTGGGGAATTATATGTTTTAGGTCGAATGGATAGGCAAATTAAACTTAGAGGTTTGAGAATTGAACTGGGGGAAGTTGAAAATTCAATAACTGAGTATGATGGGATTAAATCTGCATTTGTTCTGGTAAAAACTGTGTATGATACAGAACATTTATGTGCCTATTTCACGGAGGATAGTGAAATTGATATTGCTGATTTAAGGAATAATCTTTTAGATAGATTACCTAATTATATGGTTCCATCTTACTTTGTTAAAATGGATAATTTTCCCATGACACCTAATGGAAAAACAGATTTAAAGAACTTACCGGATCCAGAAGAGGATGATTATGGGCTTGATGAAATCATAGCACCGGAAACTGATTTAGAAAAAGATATATTTGCTATGTGTTCTGAGATTTTGGATACAACTAATTTTGGTGTAATAACTGATCTATTTCAGCTAGGACTTACTTCTTTATCTGTTCTTAAGCTTGTGAGCAAAATTTCAACCAAATTCATGGTTAATGTAAATGTAACTAATATAATGCGGGCCAGAAATATACGTGAAATAGCCAATGAAGTTTCATCTGCATCTATTGTTGAAGAAAAACATTATGATAAACTAAAATTTTATCCTTTAACTCAAAACCAATTAGGAGTATATTTTGATTGTGTTAAAAATCCTGAAAAGTTAACCTATAATCTTCCTAAAATGATACGTTTTAAAGATATAGATGTTGAAAAACTAAAAAATGCTTTATTAGAGGTTGTTTCAAAACACCATTATCTTAAAACTTGTCTGGTTATGCAAAAAGGCGAAATATTTCAGGAACGGCGCGATGATTTAAATGTTTATATTGATATTCAGGAAGGCCGAGTGAATGATGAAATTATAAAAGATTTCATAAGGCCATTTTCATTATTTGAGGGTCCTCTATTTCGTTTTAAAATATACACCTATCTTGATGAAACCGTGCTTTTATCTGATTTCCACCATATAATTGTAGATGGTACTGGCCTAAATATACTCTTTAATGACATAGGAACTATTTATGATGGGGGAATGCCAAGTAAAGAGGATTACGATGGGTTTGATTTAAGTTTAGAAGAACAGAATATAGAAAAAAGCCAGCTGTACTCTCAGGCCCAGACTTATTTTGAAAATAAAGTAAGTGATTTTGACAATTCTACGATTATTTCTCCAGATCTTAAAGGAAAAGAAGATGAGGGTCATTTAGGAGAAATTGGTGTATCTTTAGATAAAAATCTGGTCGAAAACTTTTGTAAAGATAATTCAATTACTCCTAATAATTTATTTTTAGCTGCAACTGTATTTACATTGAGTAAATTTGTTTATAAAAAGGATATAATGATTTCAACTATTTCTAATGGTAGAAGTAATCCTCATTTCCAGAACACGGTGGCCATGATGGTTAAAACATTGCCCCTGGCTTTAAATGTTGATACAAACAATAATGTATCAAATTTTTTTGATTATGTGGAAGATACTTGGTTAGATGTGCTCAAATATGAAATTTATCCATTTACAAAGATTTCAGATAAATATGATATATTTCCTGAATTTTTATATGCTTATCATGGGAAAATTATTGAGGACATAAACATTAATGGCCATACTCTAGAAAGAGAAAGCTTAGAATATGAAGCTTTAAAATTCAAATTAAGTGTTAATATTATAGATACTGGTGAAAGGCTCCATATTTTATCCCAATACAATGATGCACTTTATTCTAAAGATTTAATGGATACTTTTATAAAGAGCCTAGAACTAGTGGTAAATAAATTAATCCAAAACCCCGAGGCTTTATTAAAAAATATTTCTATAATATCTGAAGATGAAACAGAAAAAGAATTCAATGTAAAGCCCGTTCCCGAACCTTTATTAAATGTTCTTTTTGAAAAACAGGTCCAAAAAAGCAATGATAAGATAGCTTTAATTGCTGAAGATGATGATTTAACATATGATGAGCTTAATAAAAAAGCTAATCGGATCGCTAATGCTCTTATTAAAAGAGGTGTCGAAGTAGAAGACAAAATAATGTTTATATTAAAAAGGGACAGCCGTCTTATTGCTACAGTGTTAGGTATTATAAAAGCAGGGTGTGCATTTATTCCGGTGGATCCAGAATACCCGGATGATAGGGTTAAACATGTTTTAGAAGATAGTAATGCTAAATATATTATAAGCTCAAATGGCTTTTCTGGAGCATTAGATGTGGATGAATTACTTTTAGAAGATAATGAGGAAAATCCACATCCTGTGATATCTCCAGAGAATTTATGTTATCTTATTTATACTTCTGGTTCTACAGGTAAGCCTAAAGGAGTAATGTTAACTCATTCTAATATTAGCAATTACCTATCACCCGATCCTGAGAATTGCTATGTACACGCCTTTGTAAATAAAGCCCACAAAATGCTGTCCATAACCACAGTTTCTTTTGATGTTTTTTTACATGAAACTTTTATTACATTAATGAATGGCCGTGCCCTGGTTTTTGCTAATGATGAAGAGTCTAAAAACCCTTTAGAATTAATAAAACTATTTAAAAAAACTGGGGCAGATTCTTTTAGTGCTACACCATCAAGAATGTCACAGTATTTAGAAGTAGATGGTATGTGTGATGTATTATCTAATTGTAAAGTGATTAGTGTTGCAGGTGAGAAATACCCCCCTCAACTCCATAAAAAACTGGTAAATTGTACTCATGGAGAGATATATAATGTATATGGTCCCACAGAAACCACTATTTCATGTAATACTAAACATATTGTTGATGTAGATAATATAACTGTTGGTAAACCATTGTTAAATGTTACAGAGGAAGTTATGGATTTAGATGGAAATCCCCTGCCTTTTGGAGTCATTGGAGAGTTATATGTTGGTGGAATGGGCGTAGCTCGCGGATATTTAAATAGAGAAGATCTTAATCAAAAACAATTCATCACCAGAAAGGGTATTCCTTATTATAAGACTGGAGATTTTGCTAGCAAAGAAAAAAATGGTGAATATAATATTTTTGGAAGACTGGATAATCAAATCAAGTTAAGAGGATTGAGAATTGAAATTGGGGAAATAGAAAGCGCCATCTCAGATTACTATGGTGTGAAATCTGTTGCAGTGGTAGTCAAAAAAGTACAATCTCAGGACCATTTATGTGCTTACTTTACCAGTGAGATGGAAATCGATATTGATGATTTGAAAAATGAATTAAAAAAGAGACTGACCAAATATATGGTACCCACTATATTCATGCCCATACATAAAATGCCTCAAACTCCTAATGGTAAAACTGATCTCAAAAAGCTACCAGAACCCGTTTTAAAAGAAAGAATATATGTAAAACCTGAAAATAATATTGAAAAATTCTTTGCCAAAACATTTGCTGAGATATTAGACATACCTAAAGTAGGGGCCACCGATAATTTCTTTGATTTAGGTGGAACTTCACTTCTAGTAACTAAAATTACTATTGAGGCTCTAAATCAAGGACATGAAATTAAATACGGCGATGTTTTTGCCCATCCTAGTCCCCGCGAATTATCCAGAGTTATTACCGAAGCTGAAAATTCGGTGAAAGAACAGGAAGAATATTCATATAATATTCTTAATGAAATTTTAGAAAAAAATACCATTAATAACTTTGTGAATGGGGAAAAAGAGGAGTTAGGGAATGTTTTATTAACCGGAGCCACTGGATTTTTAGGAATACATGTTTTAAAAGAATTTATAGAAAATGAAAATGGTTCAATCTATTGCATGCTTAGAAAAGGAAGACATACCACACCTGAAAACCGTTTAAAAACCCTATTATTCTATTACTTTAGTGAAAATTATGAGGAATTATTTGGTTCCCGAGTTAATGTCATTGAAGGAGATATTACAAGTAAAGCGGATTTTGAAAAATCCAGAGGCCTTAATATTGATACAGTTATTAATTGCGCGGCTAATGTGAAGCATTTTGCAGCAGGAACACAGATTGAAGATATCAACATTGGTGGTGTGGTTAATGGTATTGATTTTAGTAAAAAGAAAGGATGTAAGTATATACAGATTTCAACCACTAGTGTAGCTGGAGAAAGTGTTGATAATATACCACCTTTAGACACTGAATTTGATGAAAATACTATATATGTGGGCCAATCACTAGATAATAAATATTTAAGTAGTAAATTTAAAGCTGAAAGAGTTGTATTGGAGGCTATTAATGAAGGATTATCTTGTAAGATTGTAAGGGTGGGTAATTTAATGGCCCGACAATCTGATAGTGAATTCCAGATTAATTTTGAAACCAATGGATTCGTAAACCGTCTGAGGGCCTATGCAGCAATAGGAAAGATACCCTACTCAATTTTAGGAGGAAAGGTGGAGCTTACTCCAATAGACATGACTGCTAGAGCCATTCTATTATTAGGTAAAACTCCCCATGAATGTATTGTCTTCCATTTATACAATAATCACCAGATCTACATTGGTGATATCATAGAGATGATGAATGAGATGGGTTTTAATATATCTGGAGCAGAAGATGAAAAATTTGAAAAAGCTTTTGCTGTGGCCCGGGAAGATGAAACTAAACAGGATGCCATATCGGGACTGGTAACTGCAATGGGTATGGGTAAAGGTGAAGGAAGAGGTCTTGTCCAGGTGGTTAATAATTACACCATCCAAATTTTATATCGATTAGGTTATAAATGGCCTTTAATTAGTGATGAGTATCTTATAATGTTTATAAAATATCTAAAAGAGATGAATTTCTTTGATTGAGGATTAAACATGTATGAAAGAAATTATAAATTAGTATCAGCTAAATTTAAGGAGTTTTTCTTACCCACTCTACTCATGTCCATGGCCATGAACATCAGTACCTTTATGGATACTCTAATTGTAGGTAACACCTTGGGCCCAGCTAATATTTCAGCTATGGCCCTAATTGCACCTATAATCACTTTTATTAATCTTATTTATTGGATGGTTGGTTTAGGAGGATCACTTCTTGCAGCAGTGGCTAAGGCAGAAAGGGATGAAGAAAAGAGTAATATGTATTTCACGGTTTCTCTGATATTTTTAATTGCTATTGGGGTATTATTTTCGATTATAAGCTTGCTGTTTTTAGATAATTTAGTTGCTGCTCTTACTAGTAATCCTCAGCTAGCATTTCTGGTTAAAAGATTCCTAGGAGTTTATTTGTTGGGATCCCCATTATTATTTGTATTAATGGGTATCGCTTACTTTATACGTGCCGATGGAAAACCTCGTCTATCTTTTTATGCTCTTTTAATAGCCAATGTGGTTAATTTGATACTGGACTTATTTTATATATTAGTTCTGGGAATGGATATACAAGGAGCGGCTTTAGCTACAATATCTGGTTATGCTGTGGGAACTATATTCATAATGCAGTATTTCTTCTCTAAAGAAAGAACAATGCGTTTACTATCATTAACAAAATGTAAATTATATGCCCTAGGAGATATAATAAAAATTGGTTTTCCTCCGGCTTCATTGCAGCTATTTTTAACTCTTAAACTATTTTTGATAAATATTCTAATCTCTATGGTAATTGGTAAGCCTGGTTTGACCGCCTTTGCTGTTTTTTATAATAGTTTATTTATTGTTTATATGTTTTTGATTGGAACATCACAGGCCATGTCACCTATAGTTTCCATTTACTTCCAAGAAAAGGATTATTTTGGAGTAAAATATACAATTAGTACTTCTTTTAAGATAGTTTTATTTAGTGGTGCGGTTTTTACTTTATTGTTTATGGCCTTTCCCAGTGCATTACTTAATTTATTTGGAGTAAGTGACCCTGTGGATATGATAGTGGGGATAAATGCCATACGCATACTTTCTTTAAGTATTATAGGTACAGCAATTACATTTTTGATGCTGTTCTATACCCAAGCCATCCAGCAAAAGGGGTTATCATTCTTTATTTCCATAACCCAAGGCCTTTTAATCCCAGTAACCAGTGCATATATACTTGCCCCATTGATAGGTGTGGATGGTATATGGATATCATTCTTAATAGCAGAATTAGGTACTATTATCATGATTTATTTAACCACCAAAATAATCGCTAAACGTTCCCAGGGCAAGTATTCTGGATTTTTCTTATTAGGTAATCATGATGATGCTCCAGTGATGGATGTGACTATTGGTAATTCTGTAGAGGAAGTGGTGGGTTTATCTGAAAAATTGATTAATTTTGCCACTGCAAATGGGGTGGATGAGAAAATAGCTTTACGAATTGGGATGACTATGGAGGAGATGGCCATAAACACTATAAATTACAATCAAAATAAAATTGACAATATGGATATTTTATCAAGAATTGGGGATGATGAGATAACTATTGCCTTTAAGGATTCGGGGATTGAATTTAATCCATCAAACTTTTCCTCTGCAGAAGAACAATCATTTGAAAATATCGCTGTATTGCAGAAGATGGCAGATGATATAAGCTATGCTCGTGTTATAGGGTTAAATAGTACAGTTATTAGTATAAAAAGATGAAATAGAAATAATTAATAATGATAATGAGTGATGCTTAAATTTTATAATTTTTGAGTTAGGTTTTAAATTAAGTCTTTAGGAGTTTAAAGCATGAACATTGATAAAATCGTAGAAGAAAAAAGACTAGTAATTAAATTAGAAGGTAGATTAGACACTAATACTGCCCCTATTTTAGAAGAAGAACTAAAAAAAGATTTGCCTGATGTAAAAGAGTTGATTCTGGACTTTAAAGAATTGAAGTATATTTCCAGTGCTGGATTGAGACTGGTTCTTTCCACCCAAAAAACAATGAATGTACAAGGCAGTATGGCCATTAAAGATGTAAATGATTTTATAATGGAAGTTTTTGAGGCTACTGGATTTATAGATATTTTAACTATTGAATAAAAGATTAATAGAATTTCTGATAATTAATTCAAATATAATCAATTTAACTATGAGAGAATGGTTAGTATGAATAAATTATTAATCCCTGCAGATACAGGAAATCTTGGGAAAGTTCTGGGTTTTGTTAGTCATAACTTGGATTCAATTGAGATACCTCTTAAAAATAGATTCCAATTAGAACTTGCAATTGAAGAAGCATATGTCAATATCGCAAAATATGCTTATGGCAAAAAAGAAGGGGACGTTTTAATTGAATACTCTTTTGAAGAGGATCATTTAATAATAACTATTAAGTTTACTGACTGTGGAATTCAGTATAATCCCTTAGAAAAGGAAGATCCGGATATTGTGTCAAAAACTTCTGAAAAAGAAATTGGGGGATTGGGAATTTATCTTATTAAAAAGAATGTTGATTATTTAGGTTATGAGTATGTTAATGGTAAAAATATTTTAACCATTCAAAAAAAATTAAAAAAATAAAAAAGGAATTAAAATAGCATTTTTTCTTTTTAAATGATTTAAAATGCTTTTTTAGATGGATAACAATATATTCTTCTATAAAATTAAAATAGAAATACAATATAATCTCATAACATATTTAATAAAATCCAACTTACTAAGTGGAGATTGAAATGACTAATTCAATAAGCACCAAATCAAAAATTAAGACCCTGCTGATTTGCAGTGCAATAGTCTTTGCTATCAAGTTTCTTTTTCATTATTTCTATCCAGCCATATCCATTTCTGAATTAGGTCCAGCTAGTGCATTACCGCCCATTTTCGGTTTGATGTTTGGTGCATGGGGAGCAGCAGGCGCAGCATTTGGATATTTATTATCTGATATTTTATCTGGCCACCCCCCTCAAATTTATACTATAAATTTTTTTATTCAGTTTTTATATGCTTATATTCCTTATAAATTATGGTATGGTATGAATATTGGAGAAAATAGTTCTCCTAGGTTAGATACAGTTAAACACCTAATAAAATTTGTAATAATCATGTTTATAACCGCCACAGTCATGGCAGCTTTTCTTGGATTTTTAATGGATGGTTTAGGATTATATGATCTGGTTTCTTTAACTACCATAGTATTTGCATTTAATAACTTTGATTTTTCTATAATGTTTGGTAGTTTGATTATTATTGCTGCCAATTATTATGGCCTTAAAATGTATAAACCGAAAATAAGTAAAAAACATTTAATCCCACCTAAAGCATTTAATTTAATGCTAGTATTGGCGGTTATAATGGCTGTTGTTAATATTATTTACACTACATTTGAAGAACCTAATATTTGGACATTTGCTGCAGCAACCATATCTTATTCCTTAGCTTTCATATATATTCTAAAACCTTTAACAAAAGAAATTATAGAAAAAAAGACCGAAATAAAGATTTCTTTAACCGAAAGATTAATTATAATTTTCATCACCACAGGTATGTTAATTGCCTTAGTTACTGGAATCCGATCCCTTTTCACAATTACCATGTTGAGTGGGGATAAAATATATTTTTGGGAGTCAGTATATCTTAATATAACTTTGATACTATCTATTTTTTATATGTCGTCCATAGGATTTTTATGGTATCTCGAAAAAAATATTACTACTCCTATCGAGTCCATATCTAATATTGCACAAAATTATGTAAGTGATTCTAATGGAATAACTAATGACGTCAGTATTATATCAAAATGTGAACAGTACGCCAGCCAAGAAAGTGAAGTGGGGATTTTAGCACTTTCTTTTGAAAAAATGATTAAAGATTTAAAAATTTATATAAAAAATCTGGAAAAGGTCACGGCTGAAAAAGAAAGGATAAATACTGAGTTGAATGTTGCCCAAAAAATACAGGCAGATATGTTACCTCGGAAATTTCCAGCTTTCCCGGGAAGAAATGAATTTGATGTTTATGCCATTAATATACCTGCCAAAGAAGTTGGAGGGGATTTTTATGATTTCTTTTTAATAGATGATAATCATTTAGCAATTGTTATTGGAGATGTCTCTGGAAAAGGAGTGCCCGCGGCATTATTTATGGTAATTGCAAAAACATTAATTAAAAACCACACACAACTTGGAAAAAGCCCGGCAGAAGTATTCAACACAGTTAACAATCAGTTATATGAAGGAAATGATGAAAATATGTTTGTAACTGCTTGGATGGGGATTTTAGAAATTAAAACTGGTATTTTTACATATGCTAATGCAGGTCATAATCCCCCATTACTAAAACATGATGGTGAAGATTATAATTGGTTAAAATCAAAACCAGGATTTGTTTTGGGTGGAATGGAGAACATCCAATATAATCAAAATATGATTACTTTAAATCCCGGAGATAGAGCATATTTATATACTGACGGTGTAACTGAAGCTACCAATTGTGATGATGAATTATTTGGGGATTCAAGGCTTTTAAAAGTTATTAATAGTAAAAAGGATCCAGAACTTAAAAACTTGCTATTGTATGTTCAGGAAAAAATTGATGTTTTTGTAAGGGGTAGAGAACAGTTTGATGATATTACCATGCTGGTAATGAAATATAAAAATTAACTAATGTGCTGAATGTTAAAAAAGAAGCATATTAATCCTAATTAATCTAATAATTAGTTAATAATTATTTTTATTAGTAATGGAACCTAGAATGAATTACTAAATGATAAATAAGTTCCATGAAATTGCATTTAAAATTAAACTATAATAATGTAATAACTTAATAACTATAATAATGGGTGAGGAGAGTTACCCTCCTTAAAGGAAAGTCCTCTGCAAATTAATTTATAAACTAATGCTTAACTCCTCTTCCTCTTTTACTTCCAGCTTTCCTATATCGGGATTTTGGCCTGGTTCTTTTATTTGTTCCTTTGACTTTGGACATATTTTTCACCTCCAAATTATTAATTTTATTATTTATTTAAGAGCATGAATCTAAATTTTAATTACACACTCAATTTGATTTTAACATAAATATGATAATCTCAACTTTATTATTAATTAGCGATTAAGGAAATAATAATTACTTTAACACACTAATATTTGTTCTTTGATATCTTTTTTAATAATTACTTATATACTTTACCTATTTGCTTTTAAATAGCCATACATAAGAAGTTTAAGGGCAGGATATATTAAATTCAATTTTTAAAAATTTAATCATTTCTTACTTATCATATGTCTATAATTTACTTATCTTAAAAGGATTACCTTGTTAGGATTGCTTATCCATTATTTAATAAAAAACTACTTAATAAAATATTTTTTAAAATAATTATCAGTATTTAATTAATTTTAGTAATTATTAAAAAAGAATTTGTATTTAATTTAATTTTTTTATGTTAATTATTGTTTTCATCGTTTTAAAAAACTGAATATGTTATTTAATTAAATATTCAGTCTTCTAAGGTGGAAGTATCACCTAAATCTTCTCCTTCTTCCTGAGCTCTTAAAATACGCCTCATTATTTTTCCACTTCGGGTTTTAGGAAGTTTATCAACTTGTTGTATTTCTCCTAAAACTGCTACTGGCCCTAACTCATAGCGAACGTGTTTTTTTAGGTTTTCAATAAGCTTAGTATTTAATTGATAACCTTCTTTCAATATAATGAATGATTTAATAACCTGTCCTTTAATAGGATCTGATTTACCAATTACAGCACATTCTACAACAGCCGGATGAGAAACAAAGGCAGATTCTACTTCTGAGGTTCCAACACGGTGGCCGGCAATATTCAGTACATCATCAGAGCGTCCTTGTATCCAGATATACCCATCTTCATCTTTTCGAGCAATGTCTCCGGCATGGTAAACTCCACCAGGTATTTTATTCCAGTAGGCATCAATATAACGTTTTTCATCCTTATAAAGGGTTCTAAACATGGCTGGCCATGGTTTTTTAATTACTAGATATCCTCCTTTGCCTGGAGCAACAGGATCCCCATTTTCATCCACCACATCAGCATCAATCCCCGGAAGTGGGAGAGTTGGTGTTCCTGGTTTAAGAGGAGATATTGGTAGTGGAGCAATCATATGCATTCCGGTCTCAGTTTGCCACCAGGTATCCATTATTGGGGTCTTTTCTTTCCCCACATTTTTATATAACCACATCCATGCCTCTGGATTCATTGGTTCCCCAACACTACCTAATATTTTTAGTGAAGAAAGATTGTAAAGATTAGGATGCTTACTTCCATATCTCATGAGGTGTCTAATGGCTGTTGGTGCGGTGTATAATTTAGTTACCCCGTACTTTTCTACAATTTTCCACCAGGCACCAGGATCCGGATAGTCTGGCGCTCCTTCATAAATCATAGTTGTGGTTCCCAAAAGTAGGGGGCCGTAAATAGCGTAACTGTGACCTGTAATCCAACCAATATCACCAGTACACCACCATAAATCCCCATCATGAATATCAAAGACGTTTTTCAAAGTGGTGGCTACACCCACCATATAACCTGCCGTGGTGTGCAGAACTCCTTTTGGTTTTCCCGTACTTCCTGATGTGTAGAGAAGGAATAATGGGTCTTCAGCATCCATTTCTTCTACAGGGCATTCATCAGATTCACCATCAACTAAAGTATCATAGAATATTTCCCTACCACTTAACTCCGATATGGTTATAGGGTTTCCGGCATGCTGAACTACCACTACTGTTTCAATGGTGGAACACTGCAACAAGGCCTCATCGGCGATCTTTTTAAGGTCTATTATTTTTCCTCTGCGGTATGTTCCATCAGCAGTTATTAAAACCTTGGCATTAGAATCGTTCATTCGTTCTACAAATGCACCTACACTTAGACCAGAATAGACAACACTATGTAGTGCCCCAATACGGGTACAGGCCAGCATAGATATTAAAAGTTCCGGACACATAGGCAGATACATAGAAACGGTATCTCCCTTTTTAATGCCCAGATTTTTTAAGGCATTGGCCATTTTATTTACTTCGCGGTAAAGCTCGTAATAGGTGAGTTTTCTCTCCTCTCCATTTTCATTAGCATATAAAATGGCTACTTTGTTTCTTTTATCTGTAAAAACCCATCTATCAACGGCATTATAACATAAATTAATTTTTCCATTGGTGAACCACTTGTAGAATGGCTTCTTGCTATCATCAAGAACTTTATCCCATTTTTCAAACCATTCAAACTGTTCGGCTTTCTCAGACCAGTATTTTTCCAGGTCTTGGCCCTTTTCAATTTCGGCCTCCCAGTTTTTAACGTGAGCTTCTTCTACTATTCTATAATTGGCTTTAAAAACCCTTTTTTCATCTAGAAGAACTGAAGTATCTTTATTCATATTATTCACCACCATTATTTTAAAAATTAAGTAATACTTTCATTGATTTTTTACTTCCTACATCAAGAATATAAAGATACATTTTAGGATATATAAATTTTTAGCAAATTTTGATCTTTTTTTAAAAAATTTAATAAAAAATCCTTTAAAATTGGAATAAATAAATTGAAATGGGAATTAATAAAATAATGGTTTATTAATTGATTAATAAGTACTGGTACCATATAAACATTAGAATCAAAGTTTTAATTGATCCACAGCCATTATAAAATCCTTTACTTGTTGTTTAATGGTATTGCTAGGATTGGCATATGCTTCATATATTATGGCGGGGGTCCCGTTTTTAATTATGGGAATAGTACTGTAAGCTGGGCTGCTAGGTTCGGGCATGGAGTAATAATAAAGCCATTTTAGACTTGTTGTTAGATTTTTTGCGATTTTTAATGATTTGCTGTCACTAAATGGAACAAAGGTGAATGATTTATCAATATAACGGCCATTGGAAGCATGTACATCAATTACTAGACTGTAATTATTTTTATTTACGTCAGGAACTATGTATTTATAAGACAGTTTCTGTCCATTCAATCGTCCTTGGGAGTAATCATAGGTACCTTTGGTGACATTTATGTAGTAAAGATAGTAGCAATTTTTCAGAGAGTTCGAATTTTCTCGTATATTGGCCATAGTTGCATTGTGTGATCGAGATTCACGGGGGTGTTGGCCCAGAATGTAGGCAATTTTCACTGTTGAATTAGGATTTCCATAGGGCCCTTCTTTCGTAACCACACCCATAGAATCATTCCCTAAGATTTCTTTAGTGGCGACAATAATGGATGTAGTATTAGTTGCATTGGTGGTGGGGTGAATATTGTTGTATGGAACAAAAAAAGAAGCTAGAAATATGGTAAAAATGGCTATAATAGCTACGATACCCCATCGAGAAATTAATGGACAACTACTTGATGGACAGGTTAATTTTTGATTATTATGAGTATTTTTATTTAATAAATTGGACTTATTTGATTTTTTGAAATTTAATTTGTCTTGGAGTTGCTTTAATTTGTCTTTCAAAAAGGATCACCGATACCAATAAAACCTTATTTAATATTATCTGACCATTATATAAACTTATTTAAACATTTATTAAATAAAATATCTTAAAAATAAGTTAATCAATTAATAAACGTCTCATATTCTTTTTTTATAAATTAACTCTTTAAACTTAATTTTAAACTCAGTTCCATCCATTGTGGATATTTCCATTGATCCTTCTATTTGTTCTACTAAATTATTTACCAATTGTAAACCTAAATTTTCAGAATAATCTAAGATTATATTCTCTGGTAAACCCACACCATTATCACTAATTTTCAATATAAATTCCTTATCAACCTCTTTAAGACTGATTAATATATTTCCTCTTTGATTATTTGGAAAAGCGTGTTTTAAAATATTTATAATTAATTCATTTATAATTAATCCCAAGGGTATAGCAGTATCGATTCCCATTTCTAAATCTTCTATATCAGTATTTAGAGTAATAATTGTTTTATCAATATCATATAAGTAAAATAGGTCTGATACAAAGCCATCTATATAATTTTTAATGTGTATATGGGTTAAATCATTGGAATTATACATTTTAGAGTGAATCATGGCCATGGATCTGATTCGACTTTGAGTAACCAGTAAAATATCTTTAAAATCATCTTCTACATAATTTGACTGTAGATTAAGCAAACTAGAGATTACTTGGAGATTGTTTTTCACTCTATGATGAACTTCACGAAGTAAGGCCTCTTTTTCATTTAATGATGATTCTAATTTGTTTACAGCTTTTTTTCGCTCAGTAACATCATATAAATAATTAATATTTCTGTTTTTACCTTCAATAGGCATTGACTCAGTGGTAATCAACACAACACGCTTTTCACCAGATTTAATGTTTATTTCAGCTTCTAAATCTTTAATTTCTCCCTCTTCCTTAAATTCTTTAATTAAAATATTTCTTACTTTTTCACTAGTTATGCCTAATTTAGTAGAACTTACACCCAGGACTTCTTCCTTTTTAAAGCCAGTTAATTCTAAATAACTTTCATTAGCATCTATAATTTTTCCATCTTCTTCTGTAAGAATAATAGCTATGGGATTAGTACTAAAAGCTTTAAAAAATCTCTCTTCACTTTCTTTAATAGAATCTAAATTACGAAATACTAAAAAATAAATCAAAATTGAAGTAAGAATTATGAAAACAGTTCCTTTTGCACTGGCAAAAATTATTGAAAGATGATTATTGGTAACCAATAAACTTAATAATTGGTCTGAACTTATTATCCAGATAATACTGACTATAAAATAAATTAATGTAATTTTAAAGGCAGCTCTACGCGGCTTTATTTTATTGGATTTAGATTTATTCATAGTTTACCTATTAGTTTGTAAAAATTTCTTTTCAGTCTAATTATTGTCTTCACCACTTTTCATCATAAAAGCTAACCAACGAGTTTCCTCAAAGTTTTCCAGGTATTTCACTACAACAATAGTTAGGGGAACAGCTAAAAATACTCCTATAGGCCCTAAAATCCATCCCCAAAGGAATAGTGAGACGAAAACTACGTACATGGAAAGTTGAAGTCCTTTGCTGGTCTGTCGAGGGAAAATAAAACTTTCAGCAATGGTATTGATAATAGCAAATAGCACTACAACTGCCAAAGCACCTTCTAGTCCATATTTGGCCCAGGCCATTAATGCAGGGAGTATGGTTGCGAGTATAATACCTATATATGGAATAAATCCAAGAATAAATGTTAAAAGCCCCCCACAATATGGCAAAATCAGGTCCAAAAGGAATAAAAAGAATAATAGTTATTCCAACTGCTGCAAACAAATTAACTCTAATTCTTATTACAAAATACTGAATAAATTCATGGATTAAAATAAGAATACGATCTAATTTGGGATTACCCTTTCCCAAAGCTTTTATAAGTCTCTCTTTCATTTTTGGAGTTTCATATACTAAAAATACAGTTGCTAAAAGTACAAAAAAACCATTCTCAATAATATTTGCTAAGTTACTTACTCCACTGGATGCTAAAGTCGATGTAATACTCTGAATGACAGTATTGGCCTCTCCTGCTAGAATTGACGACGAATTTATTGAAAGATTGGGTAGTTGCCCTTTCAATTGGATTATGGTAACATAAAATAAGCCTATGATAAATAATCCCAGTACAATAATCCCTATAATAGTTATTAAATGTGCAATATTATAAGGCACACCTTTTTTGTTAAGCCACATTAAAAAGGGCACTATAATTACTGCGAGGAATATGGAAAGCAAAATAGGTGCTAAAATAGGTGCAGTAAAATTCAAACCCATGATAAATATGATAACAATTGCTAAAATAGATATTTGCCTGAGGAAAGGTGGTATACTCAAATCATCAATCATTTTTTTTCTCCATTTCTTATTTTAATTTTAAAAGATATTAAATTATTTAATTAAAAATGATATGGAAAAATATAGGTAATATAAAGGCCAATAATTAATAATAAAACGGAGGGGATTATATGCCTGATTTAGGACCATTGGGGCGCGGAGGAGCTAGACGAAGAACTAGGAGAAGAATGAATGCTGTGAATGAAATGCAAAATTCAAAACAAGAACAGGAACCAACTGAAAGTTCTGAAACTGTAGTTACAACAGATAGCTCTGAAAAATTAGTAAAATTAGCTAAACTCTTAAAAGATAAAGGAGTTATTACTGAAACCGAGTATAATTTAATATTTGAATAAATACATTTTTTAATTTTTAATCATTGTGATATTCAATTAGTGATAATTCAATTTAATTAATCTATTATTTAATAATCATATTATTTATTCAATTCAAGTGTATTTAGGCCATAAAAAAGAGGTAATTTGATTTTCAAAGGTGATAAAATGGTAGTTGGACATCATGAAGGAAATAAAATTGAATTAACATTGGAAAAAGATGGTTTAAGTCTTAAAAAAACTGGCAGGCTAATTGGAAGGAATAAAGGCGAGCAGTTTGTGGAATATGAAGATATAACTGGGATTGAATTTAAAAAAGGTTTGGTTTTTGGAGATCTTGAAATATCTACTTCTGGAATGAAAATTGAAGTTGAAAGGGTTAAAAAAACTGAGGGAGACGATTTTGTCACAGTATTAAGAGATAAACTGACCGAAAGTCGCCTTGAAAAACAGGGTAAAACTGAAACTTTAAGTCCTATGGATGAAATTAAAAAGGCCAAAGAATTACTGGATTCTGGAGCAATCAGTGAAGAAGAGTTCGAAAATATAAAAAAGAAATATTTATAACTTAATTTTAACTTTATTTTAAATTTAATCCCAAGAAGTAATAATCTTCTAAAATTTAAAGAAATAATATTATTTTTAATCAATTTTTTAGATTAATCTTTTTAGATTAATCAATTTTTTCTGGAATTTCTCTATTTTCATTATCACCAAATAAATCAAAAACCTCCATTATCCCTGCAAGAATTAAGAATCCACCAATTAAAGCAGCAGATACAAAGGTATTGCCCATGAAGGCACCCATTATTACAAACAATATGCCTATGATAATTCCTATTGCTCCAATAACTTTTCCTTTAACTCCTTCACCAGATAATAAAGAGGATATTCCGGCCAATGCTAATAAAAATCCAACTAAATAAACTGCTAGGAATATGAATAATTGAAATGTTTTAATATCTGCAATAAATATTAGTCCTAACATTATAGAAAAAATAGCTATAATTATATTTACTGTACCAATAGCTAAGCTCTCTGATTTAAAACTTTGTATTATAAACCAGATTCCTAAGAATATTAGTCCAACGCCAGCAATATGACTTAGAGTAAAAACACTAATTAAAGGGAATATAATAACAATTAAACCCATTATTATCGATATGATACCTATTAAAACGTTTTTTGATTCGGTCATGATAAAAATCTCCAATTTTATAATTTATAATATGTTATAATCTATGGATTATTAGATTTAAAAATTTTTATATGATTTTCAATCCATCATGTATTTTATGAATCAAAATGAAGTTTTATCTGATTATTGTCATAAGAGTTATAAGAAAATTCATAGTGAAAGATAATTAATTTTATAAAAGTTATAAAAGAAAAAAATAGACTCTATTTTATATTATTTATACTCTAATTCATTAAATATTATTTTAAATTCCGTTCCATGACTTATATCAAGTTCTATTTCTGCATCTATTTGATAAGTTAGACTATTAATTAATTGAAGGCCTAAAGAATCAGTATCTTTAAAGTCAATATCAGAGGATAAACCAATTCCATTATCACTCACAATTAATATATTTTTTCCATTATTTGACTTCAGTTTAATATTTATAGTACCTTCTCGTCCATCAGGGAATGCATATTTCATACAATTTGATACCAGTTCATTTACTATTAAACCTAAAGGAATAGAAATGTTAATGTCAAGTAAAATGCTTTCTATATCCATATTAAGTTTTATGAGACTAGAATCCAGGTTATAAGTCTGGAATAAATCATTAACTAATTTATTTATATATTCACCGAAGTCTATACTCTTAAGGTCAGCTGAGTTATATAATCTCTCGTGGATAAGAGCCATAGATTTTGCTCTGGTTTGACTTTCTCTAAATAACTCCAAATCATCCTTATTTTTAATATATTCCGATTGTAAGTTCAGAAGACTAGAAATAACAGCCAAATTGTTTTTTACACGGTGGTGAATCTCTTTTAATAACATTTCTTTTTCTTTTAATGAACTTTTTAAATGATCTTCTGCGCGTTTTCCATACAGTGCTTCTATAAATGCCACAGCAAGAGTTTCAATTTTTTTCTGATCAACATTTCCATATCCCTCTTCCTTGTTGGCTAATGCTATAATACCTATTGTTTTATCTCCACGCTTTAAAGGGATTCCTAAAAAAGAATTTATGGGAGGGTTTCCTTCAGGAACTCCCATACTATCAGGGCCATATTCTGGATTATTCACTATTATAGGTTTTCCCTGCTTTAAAACTCTTCCCCAGTAACTAATAATCTCCACATTACTCAGCAGATTAATTGCTTCAGATTGAGGAATGTTGCATTTATCCCATCCGGGATCGCTTATGGCTAGAGTATCTGTTGTGCCTTTTTCATTAATTTCTTTAATGAAGCCAAATTTACTATTGGTAAGTTTTTCAGCAACACTTAGAAATATAATTGCAACTTCTTTGTCATTTTCAGCTTTTATGGAATCTTGTAACACTTCATTAATAGAATTGGTGAGTTTTATTTGACTTTTAATTTCTTCTTCAGCCATTTTTCGAGTAGTAATATCACTCATCATTCCTAAAGCCCCTTTAAAAACACCCTCCTTATCGAAAAGTGGATTAGTAGAAACCATAATCCACACGTCAAAACCGTTCTTATTCCGGAAACGGAAATCATGGATTTCTTTTAAGCCTTTTCTGCGTCTTTCCATTTTTGCCTGAGCATCGATTTTTGCAGTATCATCCATAAAATCAAAAAGAGATTTACCTAACATTTCTTCAACAATATACCCTAACATTTCAGCCATACTAAGGTTAACATAACGGGTATTAGCGTTTTCATCAATGATCCATATTCCTTCTTGTGCAGTTTCAATAATAGTACGATATTTCTGCTCACTTTCTTTTAATGTGTCTTCTATTTTTTTAAGCTCAGTTATATCTCTGGCAGCCGCAAAAACGCCCATAATATTACCTTTTTCGTCATGGAATACTGATGCATTGTACATAACCGGTGTAATATGTCCGTCTTTATGTTGAATTTCTAAAGGGTAATTCTTTACCCAGCCCTTATGGAATACACGTTTGTATCCCTCTTCTGCCTTATCCTGAGCCGTAAAATAACTGGAAAAATCAGTTCCGATTATCTCTTCTCGTTTATAACCAGTCACTATTTCTACAGCTTTATTTAAGTCGGTTATTTTTCCATCAGCGCCAATAGTAACTAAAGGATCAATACTAACTTCAATTAGACTACGATTATAATTATCAGACCTTCGTAAATCTTCTGTTCTTTCTTTAACCTTTAATTCTAAAGTATCAATGGATTCTTTTAAGGCCATTTCTAATAATTTTCTTTGCTTAAGATTCTTTTTCCAATGTTTTAATGTTACTTCAGGAAGTTTTCCTGCTAAAAATTCTTCAGCAGGGACATAATAAAAATTATCATATATTTCAGTTCCAATGACTGCTATAGGATGAGTTTCTAATATATCTATGAGTATTTCCGGGTCGAAAACTCGGGTATCATATTGGCATATGGCCAGACATTTATTATCCTGAAAAAATTGATTTAATTTCGCCTCATATTCAATCAAACGTTCAGATCCAGGTAACCCTCGAAGTGCCCATGACATCTCACCGGTCACCCGCAATGCATCAAAATCCTCTTTTAAAGCTTTTTCGGTCTCTTGTGAAAGCATATCTATCATGCCATCTGGATCGAAAATTCCTTCTTTCATATAAGATTCATTAATGGTCAAAATGGCCAACTGTCCACTTTCCAGATAAGGATTAACATCAATCCCATCGTCACGTAAATAATCGAGAACAGTTTCTGATGTACGTGAATCTACAATATAAAACACTTTTTCATTATTTTCTAGCCCAAATCGTATATAGGGAGTAATTATTGATTTATGTTCTTTGTCAGTCTCATAGATACAACAAAGATGATCTCCTGGTTTCAATTTCTCAATTTTATATAATTGATAACTTTTCATATTTAAACGACCCACAACTACTCCAAGTTAGTTTCATAGGCATTTATTAAATATAATATTAACGGAGGTCCCTGATTTACATGCTTTTATTATAAATCATATCTTAATATTTACGCTAAAAGCATAATTTTTAATCTGTAAAAAATTAACTAAATTAAATATTAATATATTTTTAATACTATTTGTTTTTATGGAGAATAAGAAAAAAATGAAATAATCTTCAATTTTTAAGAAATAATTTAAAATGAAATTTAAAATGACATATTTTTATCAAAAATATTTACCTCATCAAATCCTTTTCTTATACTTCAACTCCTTAAAATTAATTTTATACTTAGTTCCATGGCTTCGGTCTAATTCCATAGTACCGTCCAACTGATTAATTAGGCTGATTATTAATTGTAGTCCCAATGTTTCAGTTTTTTCTGGTTTAATATTGTCAGGAATTCCTACTCCATTATCCATAACTGTTAAAAAGTAGTTTTCATCCTTTAATTTAAGTATAATTTTGATTTTTCCTTTCTGGTCTTCAGGGAATGCATATTTGACACTGTTTGTTACAAGTTCGTTTATTATGAGTCCTAAGGGAATGGCTGTGTCGAAACCCATATGTACATCTTCAATATCCAAATCCCATTTAATAAGTCCTTTATTGACACCATAGGAATAGAAAATATCAGAAATCAAGCTGGTAAGATATTCCTTAAAGTTAATTTTAGTAAAGCTATCAGATCTATACAGCTTTTCATGGACAATAGACATACTTTTTATTCTACCCTGACTCTCTCTCAATACACTAACCGTTTCATCAAAATCTTCAAACTGGATTTGCAGGTTTAATAGGCTAGAAATAATCTGCATGTTATTTTTAACCCGATGATGAATTTCTCTAAGAAGCACTTCTTTCTCATTTAAAGACTCTTTTAAAGCATCATCAGCTTTTTTACGATCAGTTATATCAGTAATTACGCCTATAAGTCCTTTTAGTGTACCATCTTCATTTAGTATTCTAGATCCAGTTAGTTCACCCCAAAAAGTAGAGGTGTCTTTTCGCCGGTAGAGTCTCTCTAAATGAACAAATTCTGTTTCAGCATTAATAAGTTTAATCATACTGCTTTCTGCGGCTTTTCTCTCACTTTCACTGATTAAATCTAAATAAGACATATTATCTAATTCTGAGAGATTGAAACCAAATAGTTCACTTAGATGTTGATTTGCAAGTTGTATGGACCCTTTAGAATCTACAAGAACTATACCTGAGCTGACCGTATTAAAGATGACACTTATTTGCATTTCACTTTCTTTTAGTTTTGATTCATACTTTTTACGGTCAGTTATGTCCATGAACATGCCGGAAAGAACATCATCCTTTAAACTAGCACTTAAAATAACATTAACTACTTTACCCTTTTTGCTAATTGTTTCTATTTCATAATCAGTAACTCGACCTTCTTTTTGGAGTTCATGAATTAAGGGGAGCCTATCCTCTGGATTCTTGTATAACTTTAATATATTCCCTTTTTTTAAATCAGATACATCATCATAATGAAATATGTGGGCCGTGGCAGCATTAGCAAATAAAAATTCACCCTTTAAATTACTCTTAAAAATCGCGACTGAAGAGTGGTCCACTAGTTCCCGATAATTTCTTTCACTCTCTTTCAGGGCCTTTTCAGCAATTTTAAGGTCTTTAACCATGATTTTATACTTTTCTTCACTTTTTTGAAGGGATTCTTCTGCTTTTTTATTAATGGTTATATCTTCAAATACTGTGGCAAAGGTTCCTTTTGATGGTGAAAATACGGATATGTTAAAATATTTATCCATAGGTTCAAAATAGGTTTCAAATTGTGCGGGCTTCCTATTTTGTGCCACTTCAGAATAAACATTAAGATATGGTGCCTTTTTGGCATTATATTCTTCAGAGGCTCTTTTTCCTATAATATCAGTTTTTTTAATTCCCAGAATTTCTTCATAAGATGGATTTACATCAATTATTTCATAGTCTACTGGAATTTGATTATTATCATAAACCAATTTATGGATGGCTACACCTTCATTCATAGAAGAATAAAGGGTTCTGTATTTTTCTTCACTTTCTTTTAGAATAATTTCATGATTTTTATTGTGAGTTATATCTCTGCCAACTCCGATTATGGCGATAACATTCTCTTCATCATCTAAAACCGCTTTATTGGACCAGGCCAACCAACGCCAACCATCTTTAGTCATGGCGCGTTGTTCATGATAACTGGTATATGGTGGATTATAAATAGATTCTATTGATTTAGAAGTTAATTCCCGATCCTCTTCATGAACTAAAGGCATATAATTTTTACCTAATAATTCTTCCTCAGTTTTGGCGAACATGTGGCAATAACTAGGACTTACATAAAGAAACCTGCCTTCGTTGTCTATTTTGACAACCAGGTCTCTTAAACCTTCTATAAGGAGCCTATAGTCAGATTCACTACCATGAAGTAAATTTTTAGCAGTTTTAAGTTCACTTATATCATTGACAGCTAATTGGAACTCTTTAATATCATTATCACCTCCACCATTATCATTATTATTATTATTATTATTATTATTATTAAAAACTGGTAAGGTTTCTATTAATACATCCAATGATTTTTTCCTATTTTTAAGTTTAATTTCACATTTTTGTTTGGTTCCACTATCCAGGATTTTTCGTGTGTGTTCTTGGAATATTTGTTGCGATTCAGGTGAAATATGTGAAATAAATGATTTATCTAATAATTTTTCTCTATCAAAACCTAAAAATGAAGCCCCGGTCAAATTAATATTGGTGATAATCTTATTTGGATTCAAGGTGATGAATCCTAGGGATGATAGATTAAAAAGTTCAGAATATTTACGCTGGGATTCTTCCAATTCAAGTTGAATACTCTTTAAATCCTTATTTTGCATCTTTAGTTCATCATCCTTTGGATTATCTCGGGCCATATTATCCCCTTAAAATATAAATAAAAATCTTATTTTCATGATAGCTAGATTAATGATAGATAAATTATTTCTAATTATTAATTTAATATATAACCCGTCTTATTTCTTTTTATGTAAAAATAAAAAAATCAATCAATATCAATTTAATATGAATTAAAGTTCAATATCCAGCATTTTAGCTATTACCAAATAATACTGGCCAAACCTTTCCATTTTACCCATTTTTCAGCTATTACTCTTGCTTCAGGACTGCTTATTTTTTTATCATCCGTAAAAGTGAGAGATAATTCTTCTAATTCCAATATCATCTGCAGGAAATGCTTCTGGTCAGGATAATCCTCTAATTAAAACAAATTCAGCAGTCCAAAGGCCTATTCCTCTTATTTCACATAGATCATCAATTATTTTCTGGTTATCTGTATAATCTTTGAATTTTTCAAGATCTAAAACACCAGTTTCTATGTCCTTTGATATAGACTTAATATATTCAGTTTTTCTTAAAGTTAGGCCGCATTCTTTAAGCTGAGATACGCTTACATTATTCAATTGTTTAGGTGTGGGATATGCATAATAAACATGTCCTTCTCTATTTAAATTACTGCCAAATCTTTTGATTATTTTTCTTTCACTATTTTTGGCAACAATCAAAGATATCTGCTGTTCAATAATAGTTGAAACCATGGCTTCAAAAACAGAAGTGGTAATGGACCTTTTTAAACCTTTCAATTTAGGAACTATTTTAGAGAGAACATTATCTGATTTAATATCCTCATGAAAAGGCATAAGATCAAAATCCGGGTTAAAAATCTTTTTAACCATCTCCTATTATTTTTAAAATAGTAGTTTTTATTAACCTTAAGTTGATATTAATTATCATATTTAGAAGGATCATATTTAGAAGGAGGATTTATTTTAATGGAAGACATATACGATCTTTCTCTCGCGGGTGAGATTACAAAAAATGACGCTTTGAACTTAATTGACTCCAATCCATTCCAACTCTTTGATGTGGCTGATAAACTACGCCAGGAGATTGTAGGGGATGAAGTGACCTATGTAGTCAATAGAAACATAGACATTACAGATAAATGCATGATCAATTGTGCTTTTTGCTCCTTTAGAAACAGTATTGGATATGAAATGACCATTGAGGAAATATTAGAATCCGTGGGAGAAGCTAAAGATGTTGGTGCCACGGAAATATGTTTATTTGGTGGTATAATGCCAGATATGGATATAAATTACTACTGTGATATTATTGAGGCTATTAAAAATAGTTATGATATTGAACTTCATAGTTTATCACCAGTAGAAATATTTCACGCCGCCCAAGCATCCCAAATTAGTACCAAAGAGGCACTAAAATCTTTAAAAACAGCTGGTTTGGACACCATGACTGGCGCATCAGCAGAGATTCTGGTTGATTCTGTCCGGGCCAAAATCTGTCCAAAAAAAGTTTCAACGGCAGAATGGGTACGAATCATTACGGAGGCCCATGAAGTCGGTATTCCCACCACATCCACCATTATGTACGGCACCGTAGAAACCTGGGAAGATCGTATAGATCACTTATTAATATTAAGGGATATACAGCGAAAAACTAATGGATTCACTGAATTAGTTCCTATGACTTTCTTAAATGAAAATAACAAGATGGGTAATGAATCTACAGGAGTCAGTGGAATGGAAGATTTAAAATTGCACGCTATATCAAGAGTGATTCTTGGCCGAGATATACCAAATATTCAAGCTTCCTGGATAAAAATAGGAACTAGAATGGCCCAGGTAGCACTATGTTGTGGGGCCAATGATTTAGGAGGTACCATGATGGAAGATAAAATATCCATAGCTGCTGGTGCATCCCATGGAGAACATTTAGCCAGTAATAAAATGAAAGAAACTATAAATGCAATTGGCCGTGTTCCTGTAGAACGAACTACATCGTATGAACGGGTTTAAATCCTTATTTTTTTGTAAATGAGATTATTAAAGGCGGTTTATTATATATTCTAATCATAAATCTGTTTTTTATGATATTATATCTAATGATCGTTGTTTATTTTAATTATTCATTATATTTATTCATTATATTTATTCATTATTTTGATTCTTAAAAGTAATTTTAAAAGAGGTGCCATTGTTTCCATCCATTTCAACCTGACCATCAATTTGTTCTGTTAAACTATTAATAAGTTGCAGGCCCAGAGATCTGGTGCTACGATAGTCCAGATCTTCTGGAAAACCTATACCCTCATCTTTTACTGATAATTCCAATGAATCTTCTTTTTGATGGAAATCTATGCTTATTTCTCCACTTCTATAATCAGGAAATGTGTGTTTCAAGCTGTTGGTTATGAGTTCATTGATAATAAGGCCCAATGGTATGGCAATATTAATTGGAATAAAATAATTCAAAATCATCTGTTTTTATTCTAAATCTTTAAATATTATTTTTAATTCTGTTTATTACCTTAGGAAAGCTTAATTTCACAGTATGTTTATTTCTATCATCATTTTTTTGGTTTTAGGGGTTTGTTTATTTCTTGTAGTATTTCATTGGATACTTTTAGGAATTTTTCCACGATAATGGAATATTTTTCTTCAGTTTTTTCCACTGATTCTGGTTTGTTCATTTCTTGTAGTATTTCATTGGATACTTTTAGGAATTTTTCGGATATAATTCGATATTTTTCTTCAGTTTTTTCTGATTTTTTCAGGGCTAACTTGTAGTTATCTCTATTTTCAGTAACCTCTTCTAAAAGTTTGTTACGATTTTTGAGTATTACATATGCTGCCAAGGTAGCAATGACCGTGCTAAAACCAATGGTTATGAAATGCGACTGCCAAACACTTAGTGTAGGGATAAAGTAAGTTTTAAGAAATTCATACACAAACATTAACCCAAAAACTGCTATAGCAACAAAAAAAAGCTGTTTAGAAAAGCTCTGAGTTACAATTATTGTTTTGATGTTTGATACTTTGTTATCCGATTCATCAGCAGATTTTTTGTCATTATTCATCTTCAAACCTCATATCTTCATTTTTTTTTGCTCATGAAAAACCCTTTGTAAAAGCAATTAATATTTATTAAAATATTAAAATTTCTAGTTATATATTTTAGATTTACTAAATAATATAAATTTTGAAAAAATTAACTTCAAATCCAGAAATAAATGAAAATATTATGTTTTAAACTATGATGTTAAAAATTCACTATTTTTTCACTTTATTTTTGGAAAAATAATCTAATCGTATTTTTTCTCTTGGAAAGTTATAGTGAATGATGTTCCCTGACTTCGATCTAAATAAATTTCACCATCAATTTGATCAGTTAAACTGTTTACAATTTGTAAACCCATTGATTTTGTATTCTGGAAGTCCAATTTTTCTGGAAAACCGATACCATTGTCTTCCACAATTAATTCATATAAATTCTCTTTTTCATGGAAATTAATGGTAATCTTTCCACACCTACCTTCAGGAAATCCATGTTTCAAGCTGTTGGTTATGAGTTCATTGATAATGAGGCCTAAGGGTATAGCCAGGTTTATATCTAGAAATATTGCATCCAGATTTATTTCCAGCTTAATTCGGGCTGAATCATCTACATAAGCATGGAATAATTCGCTGCTCAGTGTGCGAATATAATCTGAAAAATCTATTTTTTTTAAATCTACCGATTGATAAAGTCTTTCATGAATAATAGCCATTGAGCGTGCCCGTTTTTGGCTTTCTTTGAAGATTTCCTGGGATTCCTTATCTTTTATATATGTCGACTGAATATTCAAAAGACTAGATATTATCATTAAATTATTTTTAGCACGGTGATGAATCTCTTTGAGAAGCAAGTCCTTTTCTTCTAATGACTTTTCTAATTGTTTAACTAGTTCTTTCTTTTTAGTAATGTCATAACATGAACCTATATAACCTGCAAAATCACCATCAAGGTCATAAAATGGCATTCCTAAATCTAAAATCCAACGATATTCTCCAGTATTATGAAGTAATCTATATTCCATTTCAAATTGCTTTCTGGCCTTAAAAGAAGTGAGATAAATATCAAGGCACCGATCAAAATCATCTTTATGAACTCCTTTAGTCCATCCATCTCCAAATTCTTCTTCAATGGTTCTACCAGTGAATGCAAGCCAATTTTTATTAAAATAATCACATTTACCGTCGGTGTTTGCACGCCATATAAGTGCTGGAAACTCTTCAAATAAATTTATAAAAAAATCACGAGATGTTTCAAGGTCTTTTTTTATCTTTTCACCATCAGTTTCTAATTTTTCCAACTCAAAAATTCTTTTTTTAAGTCCTGCAATTTCAAAAAGAAGCTGTTCATTGGTTTTTTTATCACCCATAGAAATCCCCCGAATTTTTATTTCAAAACCCCTGAATAATTTTAAATTATAATATATTTTGTTTTATTTACTATATTAATTAATAATAAAAATCAGTTATCTGATATTTTAATGAAATTTCTAAAATTAGATAATTTTATATATTAAAATTTTTACTAATTTTATATTAAAAAATTTATTCCATTTTATAATTTTTATTTAAAATCATTGCTGAGAATTAAATGTAAAAGAATATATGGTATGTTAATTAAATATGGAATAATTTATTTTAAGGATTTTAATGCTTATTTTAAGCTTACAATTTTTAATTTCCAACTAATTATTAATTAATTAAGAATTTAATGTGATATTATGGAGACACTACATAGAATAACCATTATAATGGTAGTACTAATTACATCAATTATAATGTTACAAGGTACAATTAATGTGGATGCCCATCAAGGCCCACCCACAAAAATTATCGGCTCAGATAATAAAGGCGTAGTTACTAAGATTACTTATTCAAATTCCAGCAATTCCACCAAAAAAATAGCGGTGGTAACTGGAATGCATCCTCGAGAAGTATCAGCTAAAAATATCGTGCCGCAAGTTGTAAAATCATACACTAAAAATCACGATGTGGAAATTGTTAATTACAAAATAAATGTTACTGCCTATCCAGAAAACTTCTATACTGGTCGTAACAATGGTGAATACCTCGTGGCTAAGTATGTAGTCCCTGATATTAAAAAATCAAAATACAGCTTGGTAATAATTTGCCATGACCATGAAGAGGGTTATGGTGAGGGATATTACTTTGCTACTCCCAGTATGGATACCAAATCCATGGAGATAGCCCAATCAATGCGTTATATTTTAACAGATTTCAATTTCTGTACCCGGGATTTAAGCAAAAAAGCAGATAGTACCTCCATTGAGAGGGTGGATGACCCTATAGTGGCCACTGGAACTCCTTTAATTGTCTATGAAATCCCAGAATGGCTTGGAAAAGCAGATGTTATGCATAACACAACCCGATTACTGGACAGTGCTTTCAAGGTTATTTAATATTTTCTTATTTTCTTATCTTTTTTAAAAAAATAATCTTAAATATTTATTTATCAAAATATAATGATCTTTTAATTGTTTATTATCTCAAAAACGCTGAAAAGGTTATTATCACTTAATTATTTTTTTATTTTCCGCTCTTTTTCTTCTTCATCTTTCGAGTCATACTAAAAGATTTAAAAAAATATTTTAATAAAAATAATAGAAATTAATCATCATAACGAGGTTTATTAGAGTAAACTAAATTACCACCACAACCACATACTTGTGAATCTTCAGGGCCCAGTTGATGATCTAATTTATAATACACCGGACACTTGTCACAGAGGAGATATCCAAAATCACCTGATTTTTTCGGTGAAAAGTTTCCCATGTTCTGGTTCATATTAAAACCATAAGTTTTACCCATTACTTTTTGCATGGTCTTTTCCCGGTACTTTTTGGAAACTGCAGATTTAATAATAATTTTAGATCCTTTAAATATTTTTTTGACCGTCTGCACTTTTTTATAGTGGGGAGATAATTCCCTACCACATTGAGAACAGTAAGTGGATAAAGGCCTATTCTGGGCCCCACAGTAGGGACATTTATTGAAGTTGGTGTTTATTTTTACCATAATTTCCCTCTAAAACTATATCATAAGTCTGTTTTATGGCCATTAATATTTTAAATATTCCCCTATTTTGAAACAAAATAATTTAATTCAATACCAATTCACCTAAAACATCACTTAAATCAATGTATTCAATATTAGAATCACCATCAATGGCTGATTTAAATTCATCATCATACCCATTAATTATAACCAAGCCTTTAACTTTCTCACCAGTGGATAAACGGTCCCTGGCCCATCCCATATATTCTGAGATTTGATTAAAAGTGGCTTTAGAAGCTCTGCTATTTTTTAATTGGATTAGTACTAAATTCCCGGTTTCTTTGTCTTTAGTTAAAATATCAATTCTTCCACCGGCACCCTTACAAACAACCTGTCGGTCAATTGTTTCTAGATTATATCCTAACTTTTCCAGAATGTTGATGTTTTCATATAATTCTTCCACTAAATCGTATTGTTTCTTAAGATCATCAATCGTTTCCTGTATTTTAAGATCATCTAAATCAAAATCAGGGTTTCTTTCTTTGAATAATCTCATTAAATGCTCCCAATGCCTTTGATCAGTTTTATAGGTTAAACGGTTGAAATTAGAAGTTAGAGCATTCCATCCCTCTAAATACTCCTCATTTTTCATTTCATTTAAGCTAATAGAATTTTCAAACTTGAATAAAGGTTTATAGTCACATCCATAAGTCAATCCATGTTCGAAGGCATATTCATCATCTTCAATGGAATAAGCATGGCTGGTGGCCATTAAGAGATATTTTAAATCTTGATAGGTGACTCCTTCTTTTTTACCGGCCCGGTATACAAGGATTAAATCTCCAAAACGAGTATCTTTATGAGAAGTCCACCATCCCCCGGATTCCAGTGTTTCTTGTGGTTCTAAAGATTCTTTTTCGCTACCATCTTCATCCAGGAAATTTTCAGGTTTGGCTACCCATTGCCAGTGCACCGGTTTTTTGCGGGGTTTTAATTTAACTGGTCCTTTATTCTTCTTAATATTAGAAATATATTCTTTTACTCGGCGGGCAATCAATTTGCTGTCGCTGATGTCATTTTTTTCTACAATTTCTACAAATTGTTGATAAGCTTCTTGTGACTCTTTTGGCTTGTTTATACGTTGAAGAATAATCCCCATTTGATAATATGCATCATAATATTCCGGGTCTACTTTTAAAACTTTTTCAAAGAAATTTAAGGCTTCTTCAAAATTCTTGGATTCCTTCTCTAGAATAGCCATGTTAAAGTTAGGTAAAATAAACCCCGGGCTATAAATTAATGCTTCTTCAAAACATGGCCGAGCATTATCATAATCTTCCAGCCGCATGAAGACAAATCCTTTATAATTTAGAACCTCAGGATTATTTGGTTCAAGTTTTAAAGCATCATCAAAGCATTTAAGAGCGTCACGGTATTTGGCCAAGTTATATAATGCATCCCCTCGGTGGAAGAGCGCGTCTGGGTATAGGAATTCATCTTCAGGATATTTTTCAAAGTAATAAAGTGATTCGGAATACAATCCCATATTAAGTAAAAACCTTCCCTTAAGATATAAACCATCCGAAAAATTATTTTCTAATTCCAAAACCTTCTCAGCAGCCTGTAATCCATCTCTAAATTCATTTAATAATAGTAAAATCCAGGCCTTCTTAGCCCAAGCTTCAGTGTCTTCTGGTTCTAGCTCGATAGCTTTTTCTATTGATTGAAGGGCCATTTCATCTTCTTCTAAATTAATTAAGGTCACGGCCTTCATGAACCAGGCATCCTGGCAGGTGGGATTATCTTCAGTGAGTTTTTCAAAATATTCCAATGCTTCTTCGAATTCTTCTTCATTAAAAAAATCCATAGCTTCATCAAAATACTGTTTTTTATCCATTTATTCATCTCCTATAAGCGTAAATGTGAGTTATTTTTTAAATTTAAATTTAAATTTAAATCGTAATTAATTTGTATAAATTGTGATATTATGAAATTTTAATCTAATTAATTTTTTATAAAATATTAATTGAAATTTGATCTATTAATTAGTTGTAATTATACCTGAATTTAAGTTTTAATCTAATAATTAGTTATAATCAATAATAAATTTGAGATCGAGATATAATAAGTATAATATATTTAATTTAAGTTGGTATTCCTAATAATCCTGGAATGAACCGTAAACTTGTAATAACAATGGCCATACCTATCCCGCCAATTAAACCAGTTATGAACCTTAAATTATTATTACTCTCCCTATGATTAAGGTATTGAGTAAGCCCATCTATAAATGTAGGTATTATCATTAAAAACCCCATTATTAAAAGTAATGGATTGAAAACTGGGTTAAAAATCATAACCAGACCTATCACTGAGAAACTTCCCAAGTATATACCTGTGCACCGTGCACAAACAGGAAACTGATGACCTTTTATTTTAAATGAACGCTCAGGAAGTCCATGGCAAATTATATGGCCTCTTAAGAACTTTTTTCGGACTATTTTAATTAAGGACATAACAATTATTATATGATTAAAACATATAATACTTATTTATGAAAAGGGAGGTGTGATGCTTGAAAATTATAGATACTCTTGCCGAATTAGGGGCATTTACCATTGGAGTAATAGTCTTGATTATTGCTATACTCATTATTGCATTATTCTTAATTCCGGCCTTTTTAGCTTTAGTAGTTGGATTTGTGTTATTCTTGTTTACTAATCCTGTGGGTTGGGCCCTTCTGGTTATTTTAATAGCTGGTTTTTGCTGTTGTGCCCTTGCTGATTAGAAATAAAAATATTAGAATAAAAGATTAATTTAATTTATTTATTTTTTTTTAAAAAAATGTACTAATAATTGATTTAATGAAATAAAATAATATTAGCTGGAATATATAAAAAAATATATTATCCTTTTAAAAACAAAGAATGAATATTAAATGTAATTATTCAATTTCAACATTGAAATGTTTTTCTTTTTCTAATTTAGGAATTTTAACTTTTAAAATACCATTTTCAAGTTTGGCCGTAGCTTCTTGAGGTATAACCTTTTGAGGTAGAGAAATTTTTCTTTTAATGGTTCCTTCTTGTTTGTCTTTAAAGCTAATTAAATTGCTTTTCAAGTGTTTTTCCATGGTAAAATTTGCTTCAAGTGAAATTTGGGATTCAGTTATATTCAAATTTATGTTCTCTTTTTTTATACCTGGTATCAAAATTTTGACAATAATGTTTTCTGAAGTTTCTTCTACAGTTTTTCCAGGAATTAAGTCGTGTTTAACCATGGATTCTTCCATTTGGAATCTTAAATTATCTAAGTTTTTAGCCCCATCTTTCATAATATCCTTAAGATGACATTTCATATGATTCATATGGTCTCTATGATATTTATGCAAACTATCACCAACCCTATTTTATTATTTTAATAAACTCTTAATATAATTCTTTAATTCAATAATATTAAAATTTTCTATTTAATAATTAGTATTAAATTTAATATATAAATCATCATTAAAATCTTGGATATTTATTTAGTTTAAACAATGATTTATTAATTCTATCATTAAATTAATCCAAGAATTTAAAGCATTATTAGTTTATTTATTTTCAGAGAGATGATCCAATGGCCCCTCCACAAGCTCCAACTATAAAATTAATTGATAGGCCAATTATTATCCCGGCAATTCCAAACATCATGATTGATGAACCGGGCCCTACTCCCAGACTTCCCATGATAAGCATCAATATAATGGACAATATACCTCCAAATACACCTACAAAAGCTCCATTTAGTGCACCTATAATCAGATCTTCACTTAAAATGTAACCAATCCACATAGTTACTATAATTATCCCTAAATATGACCCTATACTTCCAAAGAAGTATCCCAAAACCATACTAAGAATACTGGTTAAAATAGCCCCCCAAAAAACTTCAATATAATGAATAAATCCATCCAAATTAAACATTCTTAAAGCACCTATTATTTATTACATTAATTCTCTAATTCACCTATTTAATCTATTTGAATAGAATTTAATCCATTTATATCCTTCCAAAACGTAATATTGAAATGCCCAGTCCCAGGGCAAGGATAGAAGCAATAATAAAAATTGCAAGCCCTATCTCTGAGAAACCAATTACTGGCATGGGCATTCCTTTATCAGTCTGCAAAATCAGTGATGAACCAATTATTAGTGATGAAATTATGAGTGCTAAGGCCACCCTATTTACCATGGTTTCAAGTTTTGAAGTCAACCTGTCCATTTCTTTATATTGGAGATCGATTTCAATTTTTCCACTTTCCAGTCGAAATAAAAGTCGATTCATGGTTTGAGGCAAGTCCTTTAGTAAATGCTCGATTTCAAATAGATACTGTGTTTGATAGTCTAAAAATCTCATGGGACTTAACTTCTTCTTTAAAATTTTTTTTATAAGAGGCTGTGCCACACTAATACCATTAAAAGTAGGGTCTAAATTCCGACCTAATTCTTCAGCCATGGCAAGCACTCTTCCCAGCAATACAAAGTCCCGGGGAAGTTTAATTTTGTATTTAAATATCATATTAGGCATGCTGAATTCGTTTATCATACCACCAATGTCACTAATTTCAGCACCATAATATTTGTCCAAAATATTCAAAAGATCCAATTTAAGCTCATCAAGTCTGACTGGGTCTTCAATTAACCTCATATAAATCATTTGATTTACCAGACCTTTTATATCATTATTAACCGTGAAAATGAATAGTTCGGCCAGGTTTTCCATAAATTCATTATCCAGACGTCCAGTCATTCCAAAATCAACGAAACATAGCGTATCATTCTCCATCACAAAAATGTTTCCAGGATGAGGATCTGCATGGAAAAAACCATTCAAAAATATCATTTTAAAGTAACATTTCGTACCAATCTCTGCAATTTTTCGCCGATTAATATCCATGTCTGATTCTAAAATTTCGCTGATTTTAACTCCATTAATGAATTCCATGGTCAATATGCGGCTGGTAGAAAATTTACGGTATACTTGAGGTGCATATATGTGAGGATCATCCTCAAACATTGTTCTAAATTTTTCCAGATTTCTGGCTTCCTGGGAAAAATCAATTTCCCTTTCAATAACCGCTTCAAATTCATCAACTATGATTGGAATGTTATAATACTTTAAATTTTTAATTCTTTTATTGGCCTGTCGGGCCAGGTAGCGCATGAGAACAATGTCTTTTTTTATCTGCTCTTCAATATTCAATCTTTGAACCTTAACCGCCACTTCAGTTCCGTCAATCAATCGAGCCCTATGTACTTGGGCAATGGATGCTGAAGCTATTGGTGTCTCTTCAAATTCCTTGAAAAATTCGTCTATAGGTCCTTCTAATTCTTCTTCAATAATAGTCTTAACAGAGTCATAAGGGAAAGGAGGTACTTCATCCTGTAGCTTGGCCAGTTCATCAGCTATATCTTTACCAACCAAATCTGGACGGGTACTTAATACTTGACCAACTTTAATAAATGTGGTGCCCAGCTCTTCTAAAACAAGTCGCAGCCTCTCCGGAGCCGTATCATTTAATTCATCCTCAAAATCATCTCTTCGGGAAAATTTGATTTTGAAACTTTTTTTAATTCCAGATTGTTCCACCAAATTCCCAAACTGATACTTTACCAGGACACGAATTATTTCACTAAGTCTACCTAAATCAGGTTTTTGTTTATCTGGTGGCCCTATAAACATAAATTAAAATATCTCTTAGAAACATATAATACTTTTTATAAGTTATTTATAAATTATTGATTCAATTAACAATCTCTCAAAATGAAAATAAAAATTAAAACTATAAGAAAATCTATAATTTGATAATTTATTTAAATTGATAATTTATTTAAAGTGGGATTCTATGAAGGATTACTCAAAATATTTTTGGATAACTGCAATTTGCCTGGTCTTTGCCGCATTTTTTCCTGCAAAACTAACTTTAAATCCAGAAATGGCTCCTTTATCTGGAATTTTTATCATTCTTTTAGCATTACCTTGTTATTTTGCCCTGTATAAATGGCTGGGCCTTAAAAAAGCTCTGATCTTGATTATTACCCTCAGTATTTATGCTTTTACTATTGAAACCCTAGCCATAATCACTGGTTTCCCCTATTCAAATTTTCAATACACCGAATTAATTGGATTTAAAATTTTAGGGTACACTCCCTACACAGTTCCTTTTGCATATGTTCCTCTTTTCATGGGATGTTTTTATTTAGCATCACTTAAAATCATTAATAAATGGAAAATTATTATCTTATCTACCTTACTGGTACTGGCTGCTGATTTGATTCTTGATCCTGCGGCGGTAGCACTTAATTTTTGGAATTATCAATCGCCTGGATTTTTTTATGGTGTTCCCTTAATGAATTTCATGGGATGGATACTAACTGGTTTTTTAAGCTCTTTAATAACAGTATACATTTTAAGTGATCATATTAATGAGTCTAATAAGCCTAAAGCCATTATATCCAGTTTGTTTTTAATTTTGGTATTTTGGAGTGCAGTTTGCTTTTACCTTTATCTGTTTATACCAGGCATCATAGGCCTAGTTTTCATAGGTTATATATTATATGAAACCCAGGGTAAAGTCGGTGAATTGAATTCTAATTAATCAATAATTATCTATCCATATATAACGTTTTATAAGAAAGATATATCTGATTTAGAACTTTATTTTTCTTATTTGTTCATTTTATAGTCTTTTAATAAATAAATTTAAATTATAGTGAGTTTATAATCATATCAATACTAAAATTTTGATCAAAAATAAAACTATGTCTATACAAATAAATACCTATTAAAAATAAACCAGATGATAAAATGAAAGCAATAGTAGTTGGATCCGGTTTTGGGGGACTTTCAGCAGCAGCCCTTCTTGCAAAAGATGGTTTTGAAGTTACTGTTCTGGAAAAAAATGAGCAAGCTGGAGGCAGAGCCAGTGTTTATAGTAAGAATGGTTATAATTTTGATATGGGGCCTTCGTGGTATTTAATGCCTGATGTTTTTGAAAAGTTCTTTGCGGAATTTGATAAAAAACCCGAGGACTTTTTTGAACTTGATCGCTTGGATCCATCTTATAAGATGTTTTTTGGGAGCGAAAAAGTTGTAGATGTGGCATCAGACATTGAAAAGAACTATGAACTTTTTGAAAGCTTTGAAGAGGGTGGAGCTGAAAAATTAAAAAAATATCTGGAAACATCTAAAGAAATTTATGATTTTTCCATTGACGAAATGCTTTACCGGGATTACAACTCAATTCTGGACTTTATTAATGGACGTTTAATGCTTAAAGGCTATAAACTTAAAATATGGGAGAACCTTCAACACTATGTAAATAACCGTTTTGAAAGTGATGAGGCCCGTAAAATTCTCCAATATTCCATAGGATTTTTAGGTGGATCTCCTGAAAATACGCCTTCATTTTATCACATCATGTCTCACATAGACCTTACCATGGGCGTATTTTACCCTCAGGGCGGTATGAGAAAGATTGTAAGTTCGATTAAAGAGCTTGCTGAATCTTATGGTGTTGAATTTAAATTTAATGAATCAGTTGAAAAGATTGAAGTTGAAGATAAGCAAGTTAAAAGTGTAATAACCAGTAAAGGCATTTATGAACCAGATATTGTATTGGTAAATGCAGATTATGCATTTTCAGAAATAGAACTTCTAGAAGCTGAAAATCAAACTTATGATGAACATTACTGGGATAAAAAAGTAATGGCTCCTTCTGCTTTAGTGGCCTATTTGGGAGTTGATTATGTAGTCGATAAATTAACTCACCACAACTTATTCCTGGATAAAGATTGGGAAGCTGGCTTTGAAACACTCTTCAATCGTGAAAAAGCAGGATGGCCCGAAAATCCATCATATTATGTGAATGTACCATCCCGGACAGACAAATCTGCTGCTCCTGAAGGTTCAGATACACTATTTATTCTGGTACCACTGGCTCCAGGAATTGAAGATACTCCCGCACTTCGAGATAAGTTATACAATAAGATTATGGATGATCTGGAAGCAAAAATCGGAGAAAACATCAGGGATCATATTGTGGTCAAAAGAATATTTGCTTTAAATGATTATAAAGATAGATATAATGCCTACAAAGGCACTGCTTTAGGTCTTTCACATACATTAAGGCAAACTGCTCTTTGGAGGCCTACTCACATGAGTAAAAAGGTTGATAACCTTTATTACTCGGGCCATTACACTCACCCTGGTATTGGAGTACCTATGGTCTTAATATCATCTCAGATAGTGGCAAACGAAATTAAAGATAGGCACGGTTGAAAACTATGAAAATAAATAAAACTATTTACTCCATATTCAAAAAAGGGAGTAAAACATATTTTTATAGCACCATATTCTTCCCAAAAAAGGTTAAGAGGGATGTATTCACACTTTATAGTTTTTTAAGAAAGGCAGATGATTATGTTGATTCCATCCCTCAAGATTCAGATGGATTTTATGCATTTAAAGATCGATACCACGATTCAAAAAGTGGTTCGGTAACTGGAGATGTGGTTATAGATTCATTTAAAGAACTTTCAATACGTAAGAACTTTGAAGACAAATGGGTAGATGCATTCCTAAATTCTATGGAAATGGATATTTATAAATCCACTTATCAGAATCTAGAAGAACTGGAGACCTATCTTTATGGTTCCTCTGAGGTAGTAGGCCTATTTATGGCTAAAATCATGGATCTTCCCCAAGAATCTTTCCAAGCTGCCAGACACCTGGGAAAGGCCATGCAGTACATAAATTTTATAAGGGACATATCAGAGGACATAGAACTGGGTCGGGTTTACTTTCCTCAAGACGATCTAGAATCCTTTGGATTGGAAAACCTGGAAGAGAAAAATACTAGGGTAAATGAGGTAAATTTTAAGGGATTTATTAAAAAGCAACTTGAAACTTATAAAATTTGGCAGAAGGAGGCCGAAAAAGGGTTTGCCCTTATTCCTTATAGGTACTTAATATCTATAAAAACAGCATCAGATATGTACAACTGGACTGCTCGCGAGATAGAAAATGATCCATTTGTAGTTTATAGACGGAAGGTGAAACCATCGGCATCTAAAGTTGTTTTCAATGTATTTTCCAACTCCCTGGGACTCAGTATAAGATAATGATTCTATCTCAAGATAGTAAAAAAATGGTACACCCCTCACTTTAATATTTTTTTTAAAATAAACACCCACACCAGGAAATAAAAACATGAAAGACTTTTTATCATTCCTTTTTAAAGTTTCACGTTTCCGATTCTGGATTTATACAGGTGGAACATATGTAGTTGGATATGCACTGGGCTTTAACGCCTTTAATGATTTTTTTAATCCAGCATACTATCTTTACCTTTTTTATTTTTTCATACCAGCCAATATATTCATTTATGGAGTTAATGATTACTGGGATAAAGAAACTGACGATTTGAACCCCAAAAAGGATGAGAAGGAATACCGTGTCACTAATTCAGATAAAAAAAACCTTTTAAATGTTATTTATTTAGTAACTGGGTTTAGTTTAATATTAATGTTATTCCAGGACATTCCTGAGAAGATAATATTCTCTTTATTTCTCATATTGTCCTACTTTTACAGTGCTAAACCACTGAGGTTTAAAGAAAAACCATTTCTTGACTTTTCTTCTAACTATTTGTATGTAATACCGGGAATATTTGCCTATTACCTGGCTTCAGGTTCTATTCCATCCGTTATTATATTAATAGGGGCTTATTTACATATATCCGCCATGCACATATTCTCGGCCATACCAGATATTAAATATGATAAAGCAGCCAACATAACCACTACACCAGTTTTTATTGGTGAAAAGGCATCACTTATTCTATGTTTAATTTTCTGGTTAGGATTATCAATAATTGTGGTATCCTTAGCAGGATATTATCTTTTAAGTTTCTTGGTATTTTTATATCCTCTGTTCCCACTTATTCTACTTCTAAAAAAGAATATAAAAATAATAGATGTTTACTGGTATCTGCCTTATGTTAACACTATTTTAGGGGGGATATTATTCACTTCCCTGGTGGTTTACAAACTATTTTTCCTGGGATGAACAAAATAGTTCATATTAAAAAAAATCATAGAATAAAATATCTGTTATTAATAATTTATTAAAACCTTTTTGATATTGCTTAAGCAAAAAAAATATAATAAATCAATTTATACTTTTAATAATCTCAAAAACTAATAAGAGGAGTTATTTTTAGATAAACTATCTATTAAATGTTAAATATTATAACCTTAATGTCTAACTCCCCTTCCTCTTTTACTTCCAGCTTTCCTATAACGTTTCTTTTGTCTAGTTCTTCTGTTAGTTCCTTTGATTTTTGACATTTTACCACTCAATATATAATATTTGTTTTTAATTTATGTAAAGATTATCGTTTATTCATGATTCATTACTTTTTATTAAATCATCCTTAATTATAAATCTTAAAATTAACATATAATTTATTAATTAACTTTATTTATTATAAAGGGGTTTTATTTTGACTGAAAAAACTAAAATTGCGGTTGTTGGTGATGTTACTAAAGATTGGTTAAAATGGGATAATAAGGATTCAAAGGGTTATCCATATGAACAAACCAATCGAGAAATCTACAAAGAATATGACATTAAGTATCAGATGGGAGGGGCCATACTTATTGCAAAAATGATTAATGAAGTTAAAAAAGATCACATTAAATTGATTCAATACGACGAATCAAAAATAAAAAACGAAATTGATATGGGTCATTCTAAAGATCTAATCAATAGTATGTGCATTCTGGAAAGGTATAGTCCTTCTAAAGATAAATATAATGAAAAAAATTTGGTAAGAATTTTTTCAGGGTTTAAAAAACCAGAGAAAATCATAAAACCTGAACTTAATTATCCCGATAACGAAAGTCCTCCCAATGTAGTAGTAATACATGATGATAATAAATATTTTAGGGATTCAGAAAATCTCTGGAGTCAATTTCAAAATTCAGATTGGATAAATAGTTTATTTATACTTAAAATGAGCCGACCTTTAGTCCGCGGCGATTTATGGGAATCTTTAAAAAATCAAGCAAATTTAATAGTCATCATCAGAGCAGATGATTTACGAGAAAAAGGTTTAAGAATAAGTAGAAGTTTATCCTGGGAACGTTCCGCATATGATTTTTTAAATGAAATGGAGAAAATTCGGAAGGGAGAAGGTAATTCACATATTAAAGATATTAGTCAATGCAAAAATTTGATTGTTCGTTTTGGAGTAGATGGTGCCATCCTATATCAATTTGATGGAGAAAAAGCAAATTATACCCTATTTTTTGATCCTGAAGTTTTAGAAGGAGCACTGGAACAAAGATATAATGGTCATTATATGAAAGGATTACGTAGTGCCTTTATTTCAGGATTAATACATGAAATTCAAAACAATCCATCAAATTATAGAGATAAATTAATTGAGGGGATTAAAAAAGGAATAATATCCAGTCGTAATCTTCTTGAAATTGGTTTTATTATAGATGAGACTGAGAAAATGAATTATCCTTTCCCAGAAATGTTTAAAAATCTTGATGAAGATAAAGGAAAAATTCAAGATGTGGAATTTGTGGATAAGTTAAACTGGAAAATTATGGAACAAAAACTAAAAGGAGAAGACGAGGTTTCTAAAGCAGCGGGCCAATATGTAAAATCTAAAGAGAGCGTTTTATTACAGTCTCCTATTGCTGAGTTTGGGGAATTGCGTACGGTTGATAGAAAAGAAATTGAAAGCTTTCATAATAGTAGAAACCTTATACTGGACTATTTATCTAAAAAGAACATTAAAGAGCCCCTTTCCATAGCAGTTTTTGGACCTCCGGGGTCTGGAAAATCATTTGGTGTTACTCAAATTGCAAAAACTATTTCTAAGGATATAGAACCTATAGAATTTAATTTGTCTCAATTTCAATCGCCCAGTGATTTGTTCAGCGCTTTCCACATCATTCAGAGTACATCACTTACAGGTAAAACACCATTAGTATTTTTTGATGAATTTGATTCTGATCTGGATAATGTTCCTTATGGTTGGTTAAAATACTTTTTAGCCCCTATGAATGATGGTACTTTTAAACAAGGAGAGATAATTCACCCTATTGGAAAATGTATTTTTGTTTTTGCCGGAGGCCGGAACAAAACCTTTGAAGAATTTGATAATGATAAAGATAAGGACCAGGTCAAAGGAGCCGATTTCATAAGTAGGTTACGAGGATATGTTGATATAGCTGGTATTGATAAAAAAACAGAACATGATTACCTTTACATGATAAGAAGGGCCATGGTATTACGATCTATTTTAGAGAGAAAAGCTAAAAACATCTTTTTAGAATCAGAAGCAAATATTGATCCTTCCGTATTAAATGCATTAATTAAAGTTCCAGAATATAAGCATGGGGTTCGATCCATGGAAGCTATAATTGAAATGAGTATACTCTCTAATATGAGACATTTTGAAAGATCAGCACTTCCAGCTTCTGAACAATTAAAATTACATGTAGATGCTTTTGAATTTAAAAAATGTCTCAATGAAAAGTTTAATTAGAAAAAAAGAATTAATTGATGCAGGGTTTATCACTGAATAAAGTTAAGGGAGTACATTAAATGCAAGAAAAAAAACCTAGGCCTTACCGTTTTACAGAATCAGTTAGTGAAGAATTAGATGTCGCATTTAAAAACTTAGCAGCAGAAATAATGAAGGACGGTGCCCTATCATCCAAAGATAAATCACTTATAGCCTTAGCATGTGCGGTGGCCATAAAATGTGAACAATGTGTAAATGCCCACAAAGAAAATGCTCTTTTGGCAGGGGCCAGTATAGATGAAATTAAAGAAGCCGCTGCCGTGGCGGGCCAGGTACGATTGGGATCTGGATTCACATTTGCATCATTTGTACTTGATGAATGATTGAAATATTCTTCTTTATTTTTTTTATTAATTAAGATATTCTTTTATTAATTTTGTGATTTTTTTAAAATAAGTAACTTTTTTCAGGAATTATATTCTAAGATTATTTTAAGGAATGCCATTCTTATTTTAAAAAAGATAATTATCTAATTAAATAATCTTTAAATATTAACCATTTATTTGTATTCGTGATCATTAATCCGGAAATATCCACAAAGATTAAAATATGAAGATAAAGTATATTTGATACTCTGATTACTTATAAAAAATATTTAACAATAATAAATTTATTAATTAGCTAAAACTTGAGATGATTTGCAATGATTAAAATGAAATGTGGGGATATTTATTTCAATCTTCAAAGAGAAAAAAGAGAGACTATGAACATTTCTGTGGAACCCAGTGGAGCAATTAATGTCCTGGCGCCTCAAGAAATTACCATTAACGAATTAAACCAGTTTATTGATAATAAAAAGCATATAATTTATAAATCTATGCCAAAATTGAAACCTGAATCTAATGTTAAAAGGGAAATAAAAAATGGCCAAGTATTTTTGTATTTAGGAAAATCCTATAAATTAAATATTAAAAAAAATCTAAAACAACCCCTCTCTCTCAGACAAGGTCGTTTTCATCTGGATAGAGATTATCAGGACCAAGCCAGAGAATATTTCATTAAATTCTATAAAGATAAAGCCCAGCAACATATCCAACAGAGAATAGATTACTTCCAGGCCCGATTAGGAGTTTCACCAGATCCTATAAGGATTATGGGACTGGATAATCACTGGAGTTCCACTTCAGATAAACACTTGAATTTTAATTGGAGATTAATTATGGCTCCCATGATTATAATTGATTATGTGATAGTACATGAGCTAGCCCATTTAATAGAAATTAAACACAACGAACGCTTTTGGGAAATTGTGGAATCTGTTATGCATGACTATCAATCAAGAAAAGATTGGTTGAGAACTAATGGGTCTGATTTGGATTTATAATTGTATTCTTTAAAAAATTCTATTATTAAAAATTAGAAAATAAATTTAAAAATAATAAAATAATTAAAGTATTTCCCGGTTTATACCGTTTTAGGAATTAAAAACTCAGCAATACCATATCCTTCCTTTTCATCCCAATTGTATTTAGAAAGGGTTTCTATGAGAATCATCTTCTCATCTACAGGAATCATTCCAAATCTAACTACTTCTCCTTCAATGGAATATTCAGAACCTTTTTTATCTAATAAGGCCATGGAAAAACACGAAGGAATTCCATTATTAAATTCTACATCAATGTCGGACTTTATCAGTGGTTCATTAACTGAATCAGTATATAAGTATCCGGCATCAATATCTCCCTCTTCAACTGATAGTTTGGTTATATTAAAAGCTTCTTCTTGAGAAAACTCGGCATTAATCCACATCCACATCTTGGGAGATCCCCAGGCCCGTATACCTCGGCTTAAATCTCTCTCACCTAATGCGTCAATTTTCAATACTTGACCATCAATTTCAATTGTTCCCTGAGCTTTTCCAAACTGTTCGTAATGCTCCGAAGCCACATTAGATGACATTTCAGTTTCTTTTTCATCCACACATTCCACGTAATCCATGATGGGGTTTAATGCTTCCCAAGTTACGTCCATTTTAATTATAAACTGCGTTTTCTCTACGGGATTAAAAATTGAACCATCATACTTGAGTCTCCATTGGCCCGTTTCCATCTCCTGATACTCTAAACCAGCAATACTTAATGGTTTATCATCACAAGGAGTCTCTAATTTAATCCCAGCAGTCATGGTGGAAGACATTAGATAGAAGAACATTGATTTTTCATTTTTATTGATCTTGTTTCCGATACGCATAAAGGCCGTTAAATCGTTTTTTTTGTCGTGAAAATTAAAATAATAGCTTTCATTCCATTCTTCATGTTTTTTTAGAGTTTTTAGATCAATTTCCATATAATCCCCATTTAATAATAATTACAATATTGTAAGTTTTTGAATTAATCTTTAATAATTAAAATGATTTCAATTATTTATAATGGTATTTATTTTCAGTTTTTAATTCCCCCCATTAACTTAGGGAAATTATATTATAATTTTATTATACCGATTTTGGAATTTTTGATTTGAGGTACATAATTTTATTTTCATCTATTTAAATGAAATTAATACAATAATTTAATATTAATTAAATCCATCTATTAAATATAGAAATTAAACTTAATTTTAATTAACAATGGTATAAAATATTATCAAAGGGGATTTAAATGAAATCTGTATATTGGGAAGGAAAAAATGTACTAATTACTGGTGCCGGGGGCTTTATTGGTAGTCATCTGGCAAGAAAACTAATTGATCTTGGAAGCTTTGTTCGTGCAGTTGATATTAAATGGGATGGATATCTGGAAGAACCCTACTACTGCGAGAAATTGACTCTTGATTTAAGAGAAAAAGACAATTGTATACAAGCTGTTAAAGATATGGATTATGTATTTAATTTAGCAGCTAATATGGGTGGGATCGGTTTTATTTCGGAAATTGGTGCTGATGTCCTGCATGATAATGTTTTAATTAATACCCATATGTTACAAGCCGCCCATGAAAATAATATTAATCGTTTATTTTTCTCCTCATCGGCCTGTATCTATCCAACATATAAACAAAATAATCCAAATGATGTGAGTTTAAAAGAGGAAGACGCATATCCTGCAGATCCTGATGATTTTTATGGATGGGAAAAATTATACACCGAAAAGATGTGCGAAGCCTATAACCGGGATTATGGTTTAGACGTGCGAGTGGGAAGATTTCATAATATTTATGGTCCAGAAGGAACTTACCAGGGCGGTAGAGAGAAATCTCCGGCTGCTTTATGTCGAAAAGTGGCTTTAGCCTCTGACCCGGGTGAAATTGAAATATGGGGTGACGGACACCAGAGCAGATCCTATTGTTTTATTGATGATTGTGTGGATGCAATATTGAAATTAATGGAATCTGATCACATTGAACCAATAAATATTGGTACTGATTTTCTGGTTACCATAAATAAACTTGCAGATATAATCATTTCTATTTCAGGTAAGGATATTGAGAAAAAATATGATCTTAGTGCTCCTCAGGGAGTTCGAGGTCGAAATGCTGATTTAACATTGGCTAAAAAAATTCTTAAATGGGAACCAAAAACCAGCCTGGAAGATGGATTAAAAGAAACTTATTTCTGGATTGGTAATCAATTAAAGAATGATTTTAAATAAGCCTTTTATAAAATGGCGGATTCAGTATTTAAAATTAATAATTAAAATAAATATATTGTTGAATTTCTCATAAGAAATATTCCTTCTACAATATAATTTATTCTTTTTTAATTATTCTTTTTTATAGACCACACCTTCATTACCATCAATAACTAAGTTTTCACCTGTTTTGAAAATTTTAGTAGCTCCTTTAACCGCAGTTACAGCAGGTATCCTATATTCACGTGAAATAACCGCACCGTGGGATAATATTCCTCCAGTTTCCGTGATAAGGCCACCTATCTTGGAAAATACAGCAGTCCAGGCCGGATCGGTGTTACTGGTTATAAGAATTTCATTATCTTCCAGTTTTGACAATTCTTCAATGGATTCCACTACTCTTGCTATGCCCTGGAATGTTCCAGGACTGGCAGCAGCTCCATAAATAGCATTCTGACCATATTCCATTACTGTATCGTCAAATTCTATCCCATTTTTTAAGAATTTAGGTGGGAGTGACGATTTATAGCGGTAGAATTCCTTTTTCCTTTTTAGAATTTTATCTCTTAAATCAGGAAGAATATCATTGTATTCTTTTTCTGATGGAGTTTCTTTGAAAAATGAGAATAATTCTACTTCAAAAAGGAAGAAAACATCATCTATTTCATCAATAATATTCCTAGCCATCAATCTCCTTCCCATTTCTCTCAGGATCAATCTCTGACGGAAAAGCAGGTGATCGAGGTAGAATCTCTGATTTTCCCGGAAAGTTAAGTAGGTCTGGGCAAGATTAAGCACCACCCCAAATAGCCTGGCCTTGATGAACCCACCTTTTTGTTTTTTTATTTTCTTGAAGACCTTTTTTTCGGTTTTAAATCTATAGTGACGACTTTCTGATTCCTTTTTTCTTAAATCTAAATCAGAAGATGAAAGTAACTTAATAACTTCTAATACGTAAGCCTTATCTTCCCTCCAACGAGGATAAAGTATTTCTCTAGTATTGGAACGGTGCCCATATCTTTTTATAAATGAATTAAATTCTTTTTTGAATTTTGAATTAAAAGAGATAAGATTTTCAAGTTCTCTTTCACTTAGCGTGCTTAAATCATCAATGGAATTTATTTTGGTTAATAAATCCGGGTTTTTTCTTAAAATTTTGGCCAAATCCGAGAATCTAATATTCATTTCCACCGTTTTATTATCGTCTAAACCAGAGATTAAGCCAGCATATAGAGTACCATTCTTATCATCCAACCATTTTACCAACCAGTTTTTAACCATTAAGTTAGTGGCTATGGAATGGGAGACCATACCGTATCGTATGAGTTGATAGTGTTTAATTCCTGAAGTTTCAATATCATTATAAAAAGCTGCCAGTTCTAAGTTATTTAGCAGAGTTAAATCTGTTTTATCAAATTTTTTACATTTTTTCATGAAACCTTTAGCCCATTTTCGATAGGCCTTATCAGTTTTATGCATCATACCGTCCGGGTCCCGGATAGCCACTAAAATCTGGGAGAGTAATGTTTTATGTAAACTGGATGGATACTGGGAAATTCTTTCCTGGTCTTCTAAGGGGAAATAATTTAATAACTCTTTAGATCTGGCAAATTTAGGATAATAGGAGAATGCTTTTTCTAAAACCCAGCTATTAAAATAAACCCTTGATTTGTGAAGCTTTAATAGTTTAGTGTCTGTTATTTCTTTATAGCCCATTATGCAGGCCCCTTCATGGTTAACGTAATCAGTGAGCATTTTACCCATGACATCGTAAAAGAGAGGAGTGGTGGCATCGGCCCAGTACTCGTCCCCATAGGCCCGGCTCCATAAGATATCATCTTTTTCAGAGGTATCAGTGAGGGTGGTTACTGGTCGTGATTGGAGGATATAGATATCTGGGTTTTCTGTTTTGTTACATTCCAAAGCCCATTCAATATCCTGGGGAAGATTAAAGAATTTTTCCAGCTCCAAAGCAGATTTTAGTAATTTTTCCAGAATTTTTTCATTGAGGCTTGATTTTTCCCTTTTTTCCACACTTATATCAATTAAAGTATTGCTCCCATCTTCAAGGAAATATCCCTTCTTTTTTGTTTTAATATTTTTTTCAATGATATTTCCATCTCTTCCTAAAACAAAAATATCAGGGGTTACTATTCCGGATGCAATAGCTTCACCCAGGCCCCAGGAAGATTCAATAACAATATCATTCCTACCATTTACTGGATTGGCGGTGAAAGTTACTCCACTGATATCTGCATTGACCATTTTTTGTACCAATACAGCTATTCCAGCCGCTGTCATTTCACTGTCTAAGTGTCCAATGGAAGAATCGTGTCGGTATTTTACCGCACGATCAGTCCAGTAAGAGGCCCAACAATCAACGATATTCGCTAGAATATCTTCCTTTTTCACATTCAAAAAACTGTCCAGTTGCCCGGCAAAACTGGCATCGGCCAGATCTTCAGCCACGGCCGATGATCTCACGGCATAATATCCTTCCGGGAGATTTTTTATGCTATTGTTAATTTCTAAAAAAAGGTTTGTTGGTAGTTCTTCTGATTTTATTATGCTTCTAATGGAAGAACATCCAGAAGAGATAGAATTTTCATCTTTAAAATCAATAGAATCAAGTATTTTAGATATTTTACCTTCTAATTCCTTTTTAATAAAAAAATCATAGGCATCAACCGAGACAATGCATGCTGGGGGAATATTAAAACCTGCTTCTGACATTTTTCCCAAATTAAGGGCCTTGCCTCCAATTTTTTCAATAGGAAGTTCTTTTTCTCTAAGATCTAGCACATAATGCTGTATATCGGACATGTTATCATTGCCATTATTAATCAGTATAATTTCTGTACTTATTTTAAAATAAGTAGAATATAAAACAATAAGATTTCCTTTTAATAGATACTCGCTATGATTTGAATCTATCACGATGCTATGCCCAAAAATATCTATCAATGGTCAGCCATTTGAGTTAAATTTCAATACATCACATATTAAAAAATAAACTGATAGATGAATCTAAATTATTATAATATTAAAAAATAAAATTTAATTCCTATGGTTTTAATTTAAAAACCATTCATAGGAATATTCATGTAAAATTTAGGCGTATCATCCACCTGCATGGTGGCATTATCTACAGCGAACTCCAGGACGTGTCCACCCTCGGTTTTATTCTGGGAGATAAAATGGAAATGGAAACCAGGATTATTTATACCACCCATATTATTGGGACACCAGAATCCTACAATGGTCCCATTTGTATTATTAAACTCAAAGACGGTCTGGTTTTTTATAACTTCTGATAGGTTTTTATAGGGCGGATTCTGTTCAGGTACGCTTCTGGCCTTTATATGGCTGAAATTTCCCTCTATTTTAATGGCATAGAAGATGTTGGATTGTGGAAAAGTTTTATTTAAAGAATTTTCCAGGTCACTACCATTCGAACTATTTACAATTGTTGTATTATATGCATCAAAGTAAGTCAACATGACAAAAGGTATTTTTTCATAATCAGATGGATTTACAATAGTTCCATTAGATTTAACCTGGTATACAGTATTATTTAATACTATCATTTCCCCATCAAGTTTATTGAAAGTCCCGATACCAAAATCGCCCTGTTTTTTAAGTTGGCTCAGGGTCAGGTAACCATCGTAACCTCCGGCAGACAGGTTCTGGATAGTTGAAACCTGATACAAAGTGTCTTGATCCTCCTGGAGCATAGGTGTAACCAAATAAGAGTTCATCCCTGCCAGTGAAAACATTATTAATCCGATGAAAATGAGAAGCGTGTGTGACATAATATAATATCTATAAATTTTAGTATAAATTATTTATTTTTTGTAAGGAATAATTTGAAGTAACTTTGATTAAAAAAGATTAATTTCCAAAGATCCATCTGTTACCATTGAATGAGTTAACTTAGTAATTAATATACAATTAGCATTTTATTAAATAATTAGCTCGAGAGTATGCTTTAAATCACTAAAAAAAGAAAAAAAAGTTTATTTATTTTTTACTACTTACCATTCCACCAATTACCATGAATAAGGCCAATATTAGGGCCATTAGTGGCATTCCTGTGTGTTGCATGGTTACTGTATTAGTTGCTGAGTTTACTGTATTTTTTGCTGCAGCGACGTGTATAGTTAGGCTTTGAGTATCAGTGTTCAGAGTAGGGTCATAGGTAGTGGTTGATAATTGCGGATTAATCAAGAAACTTCCTGCACGCAGTATTTTAAGGGATAACCACATGTAAGGATCACCTACTGGTACTTCACCGATAGTCCATGTTATGGTTCGAGTTGCAGTATCGTAGGTATAAGTTCCTACATCCACTTTTGCTCCAGCAAATTCTAAACCTTCAGGCACCACATAGGTCATTACCACATTTTTTGCGGTGTCTGGTCCGTGGTTACCCACTTTCAGGGTGTAAATTACAGTGTCACCAACTACCGGGTTGGTTTTATTGGGTGTTATAGTAAGGTACAGGCTGGATTTAGGATTGATAGTTACTTCCGTGTTTACTGCTTGTGCGTCGGTGGTGGCTGTGATGTGTGCTATTCCTGCGGTTTCATCAGCAGTTAGTATAGCCGTGGCGATTCCTCCCGTGGTTTCTTTGTCTATGATTTTAGATCCTATACTCCCTTTGTCTGTATTGAAGGTTACCGGACATCCATCAGGTATATGACCTGTTAGTGGATCCAATGGAGTAATAGTAGTTCCATTAAACAAGTTATTGAAACTGGCCGTAATTTGACTGGTTTCTCCGTTGTTGATAATTGTTGGATTGGCAGCGATAGTCAGGTAAAGCCATGGATTGTAGTCCACCGTACCATTTATTAAAGTAGCAAAATCCGGGTTATTAGAACCCCACCAATTATATTCAACATCAGATTGAACAGATTCTTTGTCGATGTATATGGCATTAGGTGAGTTATTTACTATACGGTTAAAATTCGCCGTTAAATTACCATTGTTGTTGATTCCCCCACCATAAACCATAACTCCTGTTGCAGTGTTGTCTGTTAATGTGGTTTCTCTAATGGTTAAATAATTGTAGTTGTAAATTCCTCCACCATAAACACGGCCCCCAGTGGCAGTATTACCATTTATGGAACTGCTATTAACGGTTAAATCACCGTTGTTGTAGATTCCCCCACCAAAAGCATTTTTTGTTCCAGTGGCAGTATTACCATTTATGGAACTGTTATTGATGGTAATAAATGCACCCCAGTTGTTGATTCCCCCACCATAAATATAATTTCCAGTGGCAGTATTGCCAGTTATAGAACTATTATTAATAGTTAAAGTGCCTAAAAAAGAATGACTAATTCCTCCACCATAAACGCTAGCCCCAGTGGCAGTATTACCTGTTATGATACTGTTATTGATGGTTATAATACCATACTCATTGCTTATTCCTCCACCATCCGCATATCCATCGGTGGAAGTGGCAGTATTACCAGTTATAGTGCTATTGTTGATGATTAAATTCACATCGTTGTAGATTCCCCCACCATAAGCAGTATCTCCAATAACCGTATTTTCTGAAATTATGCTGTTAATGATGGTTAAATTACCGTGGTTATATATTCCCCCACCATAAGCATATCCATCTATGGCGGTAGCGGTGTTCTCGGTTATGGTAGTCTCAGTGATGGTTAAATCACCATTGTTACTGATTCCACCACCACCAGATGAATTTCCGTTTTTCACAGTGAATTTGCTTATGGTGACTTTCATATCCGGATTTATGGTTATGGGTCGCCCAGTATTATTCCCGTCGATAATGGTACCGTTCTGGCTTTCACCTATTAAATTAACATTTTTATTTAATGTTAAGTGTTCCTTATAGGTTCCATCGGCTACATGAACTGTTCCATCATTGTCTACAGCATCTATGGCGGTTTGTATGGTTTTCATGGGCCCGGTGATTCCAATAGTATAAGTGGGAGTGGTTCCATCCCAGGTGTCATTACCATCAGCACCATTAACATGCAACGGTGTGGCCGCATTAGAAGTAGATATGGTAGTTAATGCTACAAAAAGCACTAAACTTAAAATTAGGAAGATTTTATAGTCGAATTTTATAGTTTTTGTTTTCAACTTTTTTTCACCTCCTTTATGCTTATTTTTTTTGATAAAATAAATTATTAAAATTAAAATTATTATTCAAAATTTAAATAAATTTAATTTACTTAATTATGAATTTAAACGAGGTGAAATGAGTTTAATAAAAAATAAATATATTTTCCTCTTATATTATTATAAAATATAAAACTATTATAACTTTCTATTAAAAAAAGACATATAACTATAATTCCAATTAAGAAAAAAAGAAAAAAAAAGGGTTTATTTATTTTTTACTACTTATCATCCCACCTATTACCATGAATAAGGCCAATATTAGGGCCATTAATGGCATTCCTGTGTGTTGCATAGTTACAGTGTTATTTGAAGCGTTTATTGTATTGTTTGTATTATTGTTTGTTGCTGCAGAGGCATGTATAGTTAGGCTTTGAGTATCAGTGTTCAGTGTAGGGTCATAGGTACTGGTTGATAGTTGCGGATTAATCAAGAAGCTTCCTGCACGCAGTATTTTAAGGGATAACCACATGTATGGATCTCCTACAGGTACATCACCAATATTCCAGGTTATAGTCCGAGTAGTTGGGTTGTAGGTGTAAGTTCCTACATCCACATTAGTTCCAGCAAATTCTAAACCTTCAGGCACC
>JAUSNX010000008.1 GCA_030656015.1 Methanobacteriaceae archaeon | reverse complement strand
AACTTTCCCGTCATTTGGTAGTCCATTTTGGTGGACTTTAGTTTCTACTATAATAATGGGCGTAGGCATTGGTGTACTGGCTCAACCTCAATTAGTTGTTCGTTTTATGACAGTACGTTCAAATAAAGAACTCAATAGGGGCGTTCTTATTGGTGGTATCTTTATTTTTGTCATCACAGGTTCTGCTTATATTGTAGGTTCACTTTCTAATGTTTTCTTTTTCCAACAAATGGGACAAATATCCATACAAGTTGCTGCAGGAAATGTAGATAAAATTATTCCTATTTTCATTAACTCAGCTATGCCGGAATGGTTTACATATCTTTTCTTGTTAACATTACTTTCAGCAGCCATGTCTACTTTAAGTGCACAGTTCCATGTTCAAGGAACTGCTATTGGTAGGGACGTATATGAAACTATTTTTAATAGAAGTGGAGATAGATCAGTACTCATAACACGTATCGGAATTCTTGTTGCAGTCATAATCGCGGTTATTTTAGGATTTACCCTTCCGGGAAGCATAGTTGCTCAAGGAACGGCACTATTTTTTGGATTATGTGCAGCTGCTTTCTTATCTCCATATACCTGTGCATTATTCTGGAAAAGATCAACCAAACCTGGAGTTATTGCAGGCATGGTAATGGGGACTTTCACTAGTTTGTTCTGGCTGTTGTTTGTTTATAAAAAAACAGCAGTTTCCTTAGGGATTTTTAAAGCGATCAGCGGTCAAAGTTTGCTTATTAATACTTTGCCATGGCCTCTTGTAGATCCTCTGGTTATTGGAGTACCTGTAGCTCTGTTTTTCACTGTGGTAGTTAGTTTGATAACTAAACCACCAAGCAAAGAACATTTAGATAAATGTTTTGAAGGTTTTTAAAAAAGAGAATACTTAAAAAAAGAGAATAATCAATTATTCTTCTTTTTTAATGCTTTCTTTTGCTTTTTTTTATTTTCTTAGGGTTATAAATAAATTAAAATAATAATTCTCTTATTCTAATTATTCAATTTTTATTTGGACTAATTTCATTTAGGAATTTATAAATATATAAAATAAAATAGATGGTAATGATTAAATATTAAAGATAATATTTGGATTTAATAAAGTTAGGAGGTGGATGTATGGATGTTTTAGGTATTCCAGATCCCTGGGTTTGGGGAGCTTATCTGGCATGTATTTTAGTTACTCTTCTTTGCATTATTTATGGTGTTTTAAATTGGAATAAAGGCGATGAAGATGAAGAAGACCAAATAAGAGAAGAATTAGAGTGGGAAAAAGAAGAATTAGAAATGGAAGAAAAAGAATTAGGTTTTTAAACATCAATTATCCTTTTCAGCAAATCGAATTAATTATTTAATTATCATTAGAAATCTGATTTAATTTATCAATGGATTGTGATTATATGGATGTACTATTGTTATCAATTATTGTGTTAGCATACATCATTATAATAGGTTACACCGGTTATGTAGCTTGGAAGCGGACTAAAACCGCAGAAGACTTCATGGTAGCCGGTCGTACTACCCATCCTTACATTATGGCCATGAGTTATGGTGCTACATTTATTAGTACTGCAGCTATTGTTGGTTTTGGAGGGATGGCAGGTGTTTATGGAATGGGCCTTCTTTGGCTCACGGTTTTGAATATCCTAGTGGGAATATTCATTGCCTTTGTCTTCTTTGGAAAGAAAACAAGAAAAATGGGACACAATTTAAAAGCCCTAACATTTCCTGAACTTTTATCCAGAAGATTTGACAGTAAATTTATACAGTACTTTAGTGGACTGGTTATATTCTTTGGAATGCCATTATATGCCGCAGCGGTTCTAATTGGAATGGCTCGTTTTGTAGAAACCACTTTGAATATTGATTATTCCATAGCACTTATTGGGTTGGCGTTAATTGTTGCCCTTTATGTTATATTTGGAGGAATTAAGGGTGTTATGTACACTGATGCTGTTCAAGGAACTATAATGTTCTTTGGGATGATATTCCTCTTATTTGGAATTTACTATTTGTTAGGTGGAGTTACAGAAGCCAATCAGGCCTTAACTAATATGTCTCATCTGGTGCCTCAAGCAGCGGCCGCCACGGGAGCCACGGGATGGACGTCTATTCCAGCGTTTGGAAGTCCATTTTGGTGGACATTGGTATCTACTCTCATTTTAGGGGTTGGAATTGGAGTTTTATCTCAACCACAGCTCATTGTTCGATTCATGACTGTTAAGTCTAATAAAGAGATTAACCGAGCAGTTCTTGTAGGTGGGGTATTTATTGCACTTATGACTGGAACTGCTTTCATCGTAGGGGCCTTATCCAACGTGTACTTCTATCAGCACACGGGACAAATAGCCATTGCAGCAGCATTAGGAAATGCAGATAAGATAATTCCATTATTCATAGCTACTGCTATGCCTTTATGGTTTGCCTACATTTTCATGATTACATTGATTTCTGCAGCAATGTCCACCCTTTCTGCTCAGTTCCACGTTCAAGGAACTGCTTTAGGTAGAGATGTTTATGAAACTCTCTCTAAAAAGACTGGTGGTGCATCTACAGTAGTTATAGCTCGTGGAGGAATCGTAATTGCAGTTATTCTAGCAGTAATTCTAGGATTCACTCTTCCCGCGAACATTGTTGCTGTAGGAACTGCACTATGGTTCTCACTCACAGCAGGGGCCTTTTTGACCATGTATGTTTGTGCGGTCTACTGGAAACGGGCCACCACTACTGGCGTAATTGCTGGAATGGTTGGTGGAACTATTGTAAGTGTATTCTGGTTACTATTTGTTTACAAAAAGTCTGCAGTAGCTCTTGGATTATGTAATTTCATGTTTGGAAAAGCTACACTTATTACTGGAATGCCGTGGAATGTTATGGATCCTATTGTACTTGGACTCCCTGTAGCAGCTATTATTACAGTAGCAATAACTTTATTAACCAAACCTATGGCCAAAGAACATTTAGATAAATGTTTTGAAGGAATGTAATCCTTTCAATTCATTTATTTTTAATTTATTTTTAAAATTAATTTTTAACTGCAAATTAAGTGATATTAATTAATTTGCTCAATAAAATCAATATCAGATTTTTTTCTATTTTTTTGTTTTGGGATAAATTAAATATATTTAAATAATTTGCCATACAAATAAGCTAATGGTGATAATATGAGGATTGTGGAAGAAATTGTTGGTAAAGAGGTCTTGGACAGTTCTGCAGCGATTATTGGTAAAGTAAAAGACGTGGAAACTGATCCTGAGACAAGAAAAATTGAAGCGCTTGTTTTAAGCAAGGGTGGAATTTCAGAAGGACTGGGATTGTCTAAAGGGGAGACCATTGTTCCTTTTGATATGGTAAAAAAAATTGGAGATAAAGTTCTACTTAAAAGTGGAGTAGAATAATTTCCCTAAATTTTCCATTACTCTTTATTTCATTTAATTAGTTTTATTAATTAGTAAAACTTGAATTTAGGGTTATTATGCTATAATTAAATTTTTAATATTCTAGTTTTTATTTTTACATATTTTTTAATTATTACCAGTATTCAAATACTAATATCGAAATTATGTCTTTTCGGGGTGTTTTTGGTGCAATTAGTTGGAATATGTAGTTTATGTGGTAAAGCAGGAAGAATGAATACTTGTTCTCTATGTGGGGCCATAGTATGTTCGGATTGTTATTATACTCAGAAAGGAGTCTGTAAATCATGCAAGAACAAAGTAATCAGAAAAGTCATTTAATGGACTTGCTGGAGAAAAATCAGGTAGTAAAATTTGGAAAATTTATTTTATCCTCTGGAAAAGAGAGCGATTACTATGTGGATATGAAAAGAGCTATCACGGATCCAGAAATTCTCCAAACAATTGCAGAAATTATAAATTCTAAAATTGAAAAGGATAATATTGATAAAATTGCAGGACCTGCTTTAGGAGCGGTTCCCATTGCCACTGCAGTTGCACTGCATTCTAAAATTCCTCTTCTAATGATAAGGAAGGAGAAGAAGGGCTATGGAACTTCAAAGCTTATTGAGGGTGACTTGAGTGAAAACGACAATGTAATTGTTGTGGAAGATGTTACTACTACTGGAAACTCACTTTTAAAGGCCATAGATGCCATTGAAGATAATGGTGGCTTTGTAAAAAGAGCATTTGTAGTTGTTGATCGATGTGAAGGCGCTCAGGATAATTTTAATAAAAAAGGAGTTAAATTAGAACCTTTAATTTCTATTGAAGAGTTTATGAAAAAATAATTAATTTTTTAAATAATTATTTAATTTGAATAATTATATTTTATTTTAATATTTTTATTCATTTTAGACCTATTCAATTTTAAATTCTTTTTATTCTATTTATTCTTTTAAATGCCGGGCCAGATGTCCTAATTCATTAAAAATTATATCAATACCTAATTGAACCGCATTTGGAGATCCGGGCATTGCAATTATAATTGAATTTTTATAAACTCCTGCGGTGGCTCGGCTGAGTATTGCTCCAGCTCCCAGCTCTTTGTAAGACTCTGCTCTAAAAATTTCACCAAAACCACTAAGTTCTTTCTCAAATATCTCTTTTAGAGTTTCCACAGTTATGTCCCTGTTTCCAATACCTGTACCTCCGGTGGTAATAATCACATCAATATTTTTAGAGATGATCATTTCTTCAAGGGTTTCTAAAAGCATTTTTGAATCGTCAGGGATTATAGAATAATCCGCTAGCTCATATTTGGGTTTTAAATTTTCTACCAGCAGATGGCCAGATAAATCACTACTGCTGTTTTTGTTTTTTTGATAATCATCAAACTTAGAATCACTAAGCGTTATAACTCCACATTTAATTTCACTAGGGACATTTTTTCGGTGACTTTCCATACTTTGACTTTTCATAATAATCGTCCTTTAAGAATTTAATTAAACAAGGGCATATATTTTAATCATTTATTTATCGGATTATAATTAATTAGACTAATACTAATAATTTAATAATTCTGTAATTGATTATAATTTGAACTATTAATAGTATAAACATCAATCAGATATTATAAAAGTATTATTAAAAATCTAAAAAAATCATTAAAATAGAATGTTATTATTATTATTAATAATAATAATATCTGAAGATTCAAATTACAGACAACTTCATTATAAAATTTTTCCTTAAAATCAAATAAAAAGTTTTATATTATCCTTATATTTCACAAAAAAGCAAGTAATAAAAATTTATATTATAATTGTAGGGTAGGGAGTAAAATTGGATTGGAGGCGGTTCTAATCCTAATTTTAGCAACTATAATGAGTTTGAGAGTCCATTACCCTACCCTTGAATAACATATGTTTTTTAACACTTAAAAAGTTTTTGCTTAAATGTAATACGATATTTATGACAGTCTAATGTATTAAAAAATTAAAAAAGAGGTTTTTTTCCATAAATAACTAGTTTTAAAACGTTTTTTTCAAAATGGTTTTAATACTTTTAATGATAATGAGGAGTAATATGAGAGAAAATTTTAAAGTTTTAGATGCTTCTGCATTTATTGGTGGCTACCAGCCATCAGATAAAAATAATTTCACTATTTCTGAGGTCACTGAAGAACTAAAAGATATTCAGTCAAAAATGATTATGAAAAATGCCCTGAAGGATGAACTCCTAAAGATTGTTGAGCCGGATACAGAATCCATGGCCAAAGTGGAAAACATTATTAAACAATCTGGGGATATTTTAAGACTTTCCAAAACAGATAAAAAGCTTTTAGCCTTAGCTATCCATATAAAAAAGGCCCAGGGCAGTGTTATTTTAATCACTGATGATTATTCTATTCAAAATGTTTCTAAATTGCTCGAAATTCCCTTTAAAACTGTTTTAACTTCAGGAATTCAGAGAATCTATGGGTGGAAAAAGGTTTGCAAGGGATGCAAAAAGGAATATGATGATACTTATTCTTTTGATGATTGTGAAATCTGTGGATCTCCTATTTTTAAAAAAAGGCTTAAAAAAAGGAATTAAATTGTTTTTCTTTCTTTGATATTTTATAAATTATTTTAAAATGGTTAAATTAATTAGGGATTTTTAGCAAATCTAACTCCCATTTCAAAGGCCTTTTTTAGATCCTGAGGAAATACTTCTTCTCTCCTTTTTGCTTTTTCTTCTGCATTGAAACGTGTGGCCAGAACCTGGGAATAATCTTTGGATTGATAGGTATCACAGCTTAGAAGTGATTCTCCTGATCCAAATAACATTTTTAAATAATGTTCATTATTTGTAATTTGTACATTGTATCCATATTCAACTATATCCTCTTCGGGAATGTTCATAGTGTAAATAAATCCTGCATTAATTTTATTTAGGAAAAGTGATTCTGGAGGGTTGGTATAAGTGAGATAGGGGAAGAACAAGCGTTCCATGAAAGATCTCATTTCACCTGTGACCGACCCAAAATAAATAGGAGAACCGAGTATAATGGCCTGAGATTCCTTAACTTTTTCTAAAACTGATGTTAAGTCGTCTTGAATTGAACATTTTCCATAGATTTTATTACCAATTGTTTTACATGAAAAACAACTTTTATCCTTTATATTCTAAATCATATAAATTTATTAATTCTGTTTCAGCTCCCTGGGATTTGGCCCCTTCTAATGCTTTATTTAAAAGCTGTGAGGTGTTCCATTTCTTCCGAGGACTACCATTAATAGCAATGACTTTCATTTTATTCACTTTAAATCCCTTTTTTTATTATTCACTTTTTTTAGTCTATTTTTCATATTATTTGATGTAATTTAATACATCTCTGTTTCTTTCAGGCGCATTTGAAGTAGATATGGCTTTGTAACCAAAACAAACGGAGTAATGGGGCTCATAACCTTCAGGAATGTTTAATTTTTTCAAATTTTCTGGATTTTCATAGAAAAATCTGGCCAGGCCTATCCAGCAGGATCCAATATCAATACTTTCTGCGGCCAGCAACATGTTCTGAATGGCAGCACAGCAATCAGCAAAGGGTGAAGTAGCATCTTTTTTTCCAGATACAACTACTACTGTTGGAGCATTATAAAAAATGTGTAAATTTTCCGATCTGCCCATTTTAGCTATCCAATCAATTGGTAATTCTGCCATGGCTTTTTTAGATTCTTCACTCATCGAGTCAATTAGTTCTTTATTCTGCACTACTGTGAAATGCCAGGCCTGGTCATTATGTCCTGATGGGGCATATATTCCTGCTTCAAGTATTATATCCAGCTCTTCTTTCTTAATTTGTTCAGGAAGGTATTTTCTGGTACTTCTTCTGTTTTTTATATTTTCTAATACGGGATTCATTTTATTACTCCCAATTTGCTTATCTTCAGCTTGTTTATATTTTAAAGCAATTATAGAGAATCATTATGGATGATGATTATTAATAATCTTTTTAATTATGAATAACTTCTTATTTTAGTTTAATTCTATCAATAAAACTGTATTTATCATTAAAATAAAAAAATCGGATGCTTATTCACAGCATCCTTTTTTAACATCTTTGCACATTTCTTTTCCTTCTTCGGTACACTTCACTTCCATTCCGTTTTCAGTTTTTTTAATGGTTGCGACAGTTTTATCTCCACAAACGATTTTACATTCTTTATTTTCCATTTTTTCACCTCATTGCCGATAGCTTTCAGACTTGTATGTTATTGGAGGGATGACATTTGACTAGCCTCCGACACTATCGGTTATGCGATAATACTATTTATAATTATCGGTTATACGATATCGGTTATCAAATATTGGATAACAAATATTTTTAATAAGGGTTTTCCATATCAAATAATCATGAAATGTTGTGAGATGAAGGGATATTTGACCTATTTAGTTTTATGGATATTAAGTAAAGAATCAATGAATGGGGCCCAAATTGCCAGGGAACTTGAAAAAAGAAGAGGAACTAAGCCTAGCCCAGGCACTATTTATCCTGTATTAAAAGAACTGAGAAAAAATGGGATAATTGAAGTTGATGAAAATAAGAATTATTCCTTAACTCCTGCGGGTAAGGAAGAACTTAAAATGGCCTGCAAATCATTCTGCGATATATTCTATGATATGGAAGATATGCTTGATTTTAAAAAATAACTCCTAATTACATTTTCAGCTTTTCAAGAAATTAGAATGCTTTAATTTTATAAGTTTCCTATCTATCAAAATAAGTATTAATTAATCATAAAAAACTGTTTTTTCCGTAACAACAAATTATAATATAGTATTTGTTCAACAGTATTTTATGAAAATTGGTGTGGTAGTTCATGGGCCATTTATTGTTGATTCTGGTTATGCCCTAAAAATAATTGATTTTTTAAAGGAATATGGTGAAGTTAGTGCACGTCTGGGTGGAACCATGGGGCGTACGGCAGTCCATGATGCTCATTTAGAGGAATTAATTGATATTTCTACTAAAAGACTTCCCAGTGAATCTATTGATAAGTTTCAAGAGGAAGATTCGGATATTATTTTTTTAATAAACTCTGGAAAATCAGATGTAACTGGCCATGCCTTTGGTTACAAGGTTTTTAAAAAATCCAAATCTAAACCAAATCTTATCCAAATTGAAAGGCCGGGAGAAGATGATGGTTGTGTTATTCCCTGGAGAAAGTCTCTTAAACCATTGGCTGATGAAATTGCATCTAAGATGGGCCTAAAAGTGATCACACCAAAATTAATCATGAAAGAGATATTTTTTAATGGAACTGACTGCAATAACAAAAACTCCACCAAGGGTTCCAAAACTTACCGTAAATTAGTGGGAGTATCCAAGAATGAAAATATTTTTCTCAATGGTATTGTAATCGGAAAATCTACCAAGGAAGAGGTTATTTTAGTTTCTGAAAATGGCATAATAAATCAAATCATTGGCGGGGAATTGAAAACTCATGGCGTGGAAAAATTGGGCAAAATTGACTTAAACAAGGCCATTGTAAAAACTGGCCTTTTAAGAAGATCCACAGTTGACCCTAGAATAGTTAAATCCCGCGAATGGAATGGAAAATTCAGAATTGCTTTTTTAAATCACGCTGCAGAAGATATTTATCGCCTTAAAGATGCTGACTTGGTGGTAACAGTGGGTGATGATACTACTCTGGTAGCTGCAGACATCTTATATCGTTTTGATGTACCTATCATTGGAATTACTGATGGGGATGTAGATCAGGTTGTGGAAAGTGGATTTAAAAGTTTAGGGTCCATGATTGTGGAGCTGGAAAGTGGTTGGGACGATATTATTGGTGAGAGAATCTTTTCTGAACTATTTAATGGCTTAGAATTCATAGAAATTGATGATATAGAAACTTTTAAAAAGGAATTATTACAACTTATAGATAATACGGCTGCTCAATATTATATAAAAGAAACAGAGATTGTTGAGGTGTAGATTTGGATTTAGACACTCTGGTTGATTCTCTCAAAAACTTTGAAGGAGTCACCCGAAAAAAACCAATTAGAGAAATAACAAATATTCTAAAAGACGTTTACAATGTTGCAGGCAACACTGTTCTTAATTTTGGTGATGATGCATCAGCTATAGATATTGGCGATGGAAAGCTTCTGTTATTGGCTGCAGATGGAATTTGGGGTCAACTCATGACTAAGGATCCTTACTGGGCAGGCTATTGCTCGGTTTTGGTTAATGTTAATGATATTGCAGCCATGGGTGGAAAACCTATGGGTATGGTCAATGTTCTATCCGTTAACAATGAAGAATCCTGTCATGCCGTAATGGAAGGAATAAAAGACGGGGCCCGGAAATTTGGAGTTCCTATGGTCGGAGGACATGTCCATCCAGATACGCCCTATGATGCTCTTGATGTTTCTATTTCGGGTGTTGTGCCCAAGGATGCTTTAATAACCAGTTGTGATGCACAAGTTGGTGATAAGGTAATTGTAGCTATTGATTTAGATGGACAGCAGCATCCTAAATTTGCCCTAAACTGGGATACCACCACTCACAAAGAACCGTCTCTGATTCAGGCCCAAATTGATGTTATGGGCAAAATAGGTGCTCAAAAGCTGGTTACTGCTGGAAAAGATATTAGTAATCCTGGAACCTTAGGGACTTTGGGGATGCTTTTAGAATCCTCTGGAGTAGGTGCTGAAGTGGAATTAAATAAAATTCCGCGCAATGAGTCTGTAAGCTGGGATGAATGGCTTAAATCTTATCCAGGTTCTGGATTTGTCCTAACTGCTGATTCTTCAACTGTTGAAATGTGTTTAGAACTTTTAAAAGAAGTTAATATAACTGGTGCAGTTGTGGGGGAAATAATTGCCGATGAAAAGTTGTATCTGGAACATGAAGGCCAAAAAAGAGTTCTTTTTGATTTAAAAATAAATGGAATAATGGGTGTAAGGGAAGAAAGCTCAAATTGATTAATTTGCGCTTTTTGATTCATTAACTTACTATTTTAACTCATTATCATTAAATATTATTTTTTTTAACTTGATTATTTGAATTTATAAATTATTTAGAATATTATTCGAGTACATTATCCTTTTTCTTGAATTTTAAACATATCTCTACTATTTTGTAATATATTGATTGACAATATATTATTGAATTATAAAAATTGTAAAATTTAAATAAATAGTTCTTTAAAAATAGGTATTAAATAGGACTTTAAATACAAATTAATCCATATTTCATGAAATAATATTTTAATAAAAAATTCCTATTATTAAATTAATATCTATTATTTAATAAAATTCTCGATAATTCAATATTAAGAGGGAATCCAATGTTGGTAAAGGTCAATGGCCAGAAAGTGGAGCTTCCAGATGGTTCCACCATAGAAGACGCTATTCAAGCTACTAATGCTCCTTATAAAAAAGGCTGTGTTTTAGGAGTTATTAAGGGCAAAGAAGAGTTTGAAAAACATATTAACAAATATAAAATCAAGACCAACCATGGCAGCATAATTATTGAAATGGTTGAAGATGATGATGCCCAAGAGCTAATAAATGAATGGAAAAAGAATTATAAACTATTTGAAAATCTCCATGTGCGATGGACAACCTCTGATGAGGCAGCTATAGGCCCTATAAAAACTGATTTGGAATCAACTCGTGATGAATTTTTTTATGAAGAGGGAGAAGTTGTTTTAAGTCTTTCTGGGTTTACTTCAGATTCTACCCATATAATTTTGATTAGAGATGATCATTCGGCAGTTTATGGTGTTCCTAAGGGTAATCGTGGGGTTTTTGCCAGAATTGCTGGTGGTAGGAGAACTGTTTTGAATCTTGAAGATAGGGATACTATTTTAAGTGTAGAACCTGTTATTGAGCGCAAAAGTATTATACAGAGTGCGGCAGTGACGGATATTGGAACTCTGCTAGAAGAAGGAAATCAAATATTTACCTATGTGCTGGTAAAACCTTTTGGTGATTCTCCACAATCCACAGAACATCTTTATGCACTGGCAAAGAACGGAAAAATCACGGTTGATTATGAATCAAATACATTTGTAGGTTTTTATGCCTTGCAGGGATTGAAAAAAGATCCTGAAGTAATAGGAGAACGAAAAAGAGGCACGGTTACTTTTAGAAACACTGGTAAAGGTGTAGGAAAAGTTTATATCTACCGTGAGGATAGAGTTGCCACTCCATCACATACTATAATTGGAAATGTTGAACAAGGTATACATCTTCTGGATATAGCCAAAAAAGGTGATGAAGTCACTTTTAAAATCGAACCAGAACGTATAATGACTTTATCCATGACTCAAAAAGAAGCGGAGACATTCTTAAAGATGAGGGGAATTGAACATATTCGTGATGGTTTAACGGATGATGATGCATTGGTAGTTAGTCAGGAACCTCAATTTACAATGGATATTGTTAAAGAAAATAAAGTAAAAACTTTAGGAATTAATAAAGATAATCTAATAGAAGTTGAATTTAATAAAGAAGCCCCACGTTCGACCTGGTACTTTAAAAAGATTTCTGGTTTGATTGATGCTCCTTTAGGTTCTATAAAAGTGCATTTTGCTTTCCCTGGAATGAAGGTGATAATGTTTAAAGGGGATTCTAAAGAAGCAAAAGGATTAATTCCAGAGAGTAATCCTCAAAAATGTGTTCAAAAGGGTGAATTGGGGATAACTAATATGTCTAGAAGACATATTGGTATAATTGGGGTTAGATTTGAAGATAATGATGAATTCGGCCCTACTGGAGAACCATTTAATGGTACTAACATTATTGGATCAATAACTAAAGGTTTAGAAAGTTTAGAAAAATTCAAAGAGGGGGATTTAGTATATGTCGCCGAAAGAAAGTCCTGAAGTCTGTAAAGATGACCATACTCGAACCAGAATGATTATTTTAGGCCCGGGAGCTACCATTAGTCAGAGCGAGCTTACACAAAGTTTGCACATGATGGAACTTCCTTTGACCATAAAATCAACCTGTTATGGTGCTATGGTTTATGGGGATCAGGAATATGTGGATCATGCGGTTGAAAAAGCCAGAAAACTTGACCCATATAATATATTTACCAAAGATCGTGGGTTCCCTCCAGGCGATCCAAGAAGGTGCAGGGGCCATAGAGGAGCTGCCAGAGAAGGTTATCATCAACTGGAAAAGGAATTTAAATTACTTGGCTTTATTGGTGAAGCCTTGAAAAAGCCACAAAAAGTTGATATTAAAGAACCAGAGAAAGTTTCAGTGGATGAATTCAGAGAAATTGCTGAAAAATCATATTCTAAATCTAAATCATCAGATAAATCATCAAAAATTCAAGATGAGGGCTAAAAATGAAAATTACTTCATCATCAAATGGGAAAGAAATTGAAAACATGGCACTGGCCATACATGAACTGATTAATAACCTGCCCCTTACTATGCGAACTAAAAATTCAAAAGGAGTCCGCATAGAAGAAGGTGAAATTATTGACTATGAATACAGCGGCCCGGTTTTAGAAAAAGTTTTAGAAACTGGTCAAACGATACGCGGTGAACCAGAATCTGGTCCTTATCAGGGAATGCCTTTAGTTGTAGTTCCTATAAAAGAAAATAACGAAACTATTGCTGCTATTGGTGTAGTTGACATTACTAAAGGTCTTTTCAGTGATATGATCGAAATTTCTCGCCGACCAGAACCAATTAAAAATGAACCTTCCAAGGGGGAATTCTATTGAAAGTAGCTATATTTCCACCAAATTCACTCATACTCGCAGATTTAATTGAAAGAAAAGGTCACAAAGCTTTAGTTTTACAAAATGAAATAAGAAAAAAGGTCAAAGATCCTGAAATTGACTCACCACCTTTTAATCTCACTGAGGAAGATCCTATTAAAGGCCTAAAATATGCGGCCATAGAGGTCCCATCTGGTGTTAGGGGGAGGATGTCTATTTTCGGGCCACTAATTGAAGAGGCAGAGGCTGCCATTATCATGGACGAAGCTCCATTTGGGTTTGGGTGCATTGGATGTGCCAGAACCAATGAATTGTGTGTGTTTTACCTTAGAAAAAGAGGAATTCCTACCTTGGAATTAAAATACCCTAAAACTAAAGATGAAACTACGGAACTTGTAAATAAGATTAACACCTTTTTAGACTCGCTGGAGGAAGACAATGGTTAAAATAGCCCAAATCTCGTGTGGAACTGAGTACAGTGGTGTTCAGAAAGAAATAGAAAAAGCAGCCAGTACTTTTGGTGCTGAAATTATAATTCCTGAGACTGATATTGATTATATTGATGAAGCTTATGAAAAATTTGGTTTCAACTGTGCCAGTTCAGGTATTAGGCTAATGATTGCCCGGGCCATGTCTATTGTGGAAGGTAAAAGCGATGCCGATGCTGTTTTTATCGCCACCTGTTTTAGATGTGCGGAAGGAGCCTTGGTTAGAAATGAGGTTCGAAGATTTATTCAACAGAACACTAGATTACCTGTGGTAACCTATTCTTTCACTGAGAGAACCAAAGCAGATGAATTGTTCATCAGAATGGAAGCATTATCCACTATCGTAGCCCGAAAAAGCATATTGGCTCGTGAAAAGCAAGAAGGCCTTACATTGGGTGTAGATTCTGGTTCTACCACTACCAAAGTAGTTTTAATGGAAAAAAATAAGGTTATTGGAACTGGATGGTTACCAACAACCGATGTTATTGGCTGTACCAATGATGGAATTGCTGAGGCCATGGAAGGCACGGGCTATACCATGGATGATATTGATGGTATGGGTGTGACTGGGTATGGTAGACTGACTATTGGGAAGAAAATGGGGGCTGAATTGATTCAAGAAGAGCTTTCTGTTAATTCTAAAGGTGCAGTTTACTTGGCTGGCCATCAAAAAGGAGAAGCCACGGTTTTAGATATTGGTGGGATGGATAATAAGGTGATTACAGTTAATGATGGTATTCCTGACAATTTCACCATGGGTGGAATATGTGCTGGAGCATCTGGTCGTTTCTTAGAGATAACTGCACGTCGATTGGGAGCAGACATCAGTGAACTGGGGCCTTTAGCCATAAAAGGTGACTATCACAAAGCTCTTTTGAATAGTTACTGTATTGTTTTCGGTATTCAGGACCTGGTTACTTCTCTGGCCGCAGGGGGTAGTAAAGAGGATGTTGCCGCAGCAGCATGTCATTCTGTCGCCGAACAGGTTTATGAGCAACAACTTCAAGAAATTGATGTTCGTGAACCATTAATTCAGGTAGGAGGGACTTCACTAATTGAGGGCCTGGTGGAAGCAGTTAGTGATGTTTTGGGGGGCATTAATGTAATTGTTCCTGAGTATTCTCAATATATTGGGGCTGTAGGATCAGCTCTTTTGGTTTCTGGAATTGGAAAAAGACAGGAATAGTTTATTAACTAGACATAAATAACAACAGAAAATGCATTGTCATTAATTGTAAATTTTATTTAATATCTGTCAAATTAAAGAGGGCTTTAAATGTTAGTGGAATGTTATGATCCTAAAGGGGCTGCAGTTTACGAGTTGATAATAAAACAAGTAACTCATGATTTGCAAATTAATAGGTCAATTAAAGACATGAGAGTTTTTATTGACCCTCGAGAACCAGTATTCATTATTGCAGTCATGGTGGCCAAAACAACTCAACCGGTTTTAATTGAAGACTTTGCCACCTATTCCTATGAGGCAGAAGAAGATAATATAACTATTCGTATTAAGGATGAAAATTATCTACCTCAGTTACTTAAAAAATTATGGGAAACTGAAGGCCGGGAGAAGATTCAACAGCCCAGCCGGTTTGAAATTATTATTGAAAACCCTTCCACTGACATTAAAGGAATGGTGGTTGTTGACCCGGTTGAAAACCTAAAGAGAAAAATATATGATGCAATTTTTAGAATTCTCCCCGAAGGTTTTAGAGTTATAAAAGATTTATCCGAGGACAATATTGTTGCTATGGCTTGTACAGATGAACTTTTAAGGGAAGAATGGATTGATAAATGCCGTGAGATGATTGAGGATTTAAAATCATCTAATTTAAATTAATTAAATTCTCCAATTAATTTAATGACATTAATAATTTACATCAAATATTTATATTATAAATGCATATATATTATTTGTTAATATACGAATAGTTTTAATATAATCGAACGAGTTTCAAATAGAATTTTTAATAAGATGCTTAATGAAGATATAAACTTACTATAATTTAGATATAATTCACATACTTATATACAAATTAAATATTCAAAATTAAATTAATTATTAAGAGGTCATCTCAATGGATGAAACAGAAAAACAAGCAAGATTTGCTCACGTAACTAAAGCTCACCCATGTTTTAATGAAAAAATGCACGATAAAGTGGGAAGAATTCACCTACCTATTGCTCCCCGATGTAATATCCACTGCAATTTCTGTACCCGGGAACTGAATGAATGTGAAATCCGGCCTGGTGTGGCTGCTAGAATCATGACTGCAGATGACGCGGTTGAACACGTGGAAAAAGTCACTGGTGAAATGCCTATTTCAGTTATTGGTGTAGCTGGACCGGGTGATGCTCTAGCTAATGAAGATACATTCAAATTCTTTAAAAAAGCTAGCGCGGAGTTTCCAGACCTTATAAAATGTATGAGTACCAATGGCCTGCTTCTGGCCGATAAAGCAGATGAGCTGGCTGAACTGAATATTAACACTATTACAGTTACTGTAAATGCAGTAGATCCTCAAATTGGAAAGGAAATTTACTCTCATGTAGTTTATGATGGCCAGGTTTATGAGGGAGAAGAGGCCTTTAAATTACTCTCCAAAAACCAATTAGATGGGATTGAAAAGATTACAGAGAAAGGAATCATTGTCAAGGTGAACAGTGTTTTAATTCCTGGATTAAATGATGAACACATCGTGGACATTGCCCGTGAGGTTAAAAAACGAGGCGCTTCTCTAATGAATGTTATTCCATTAATTCCGCTGGGAAAAATGAAGGATTTCTCCAGACCAACTTGTGCTGAGATTGAAAAAGTCAGGGATGAAGTGGAAGAGATTATTCCTATCTTCAGGGCCTGTACTCAATGCAGGGCCGATGCATATGGAATTCCAGGTAAAAAGAGTGAAGATAAGCATTTAGACATGACTCCGGCTAGTCATTACTAAACTTTGCTTTTTTATTTTATTTTCTAATTTATTTCTATTTTTTTATTTAAGTTAATTTTTTAATTGTGTTATTGTTTTTTATTTTTATTTTTATTTTTATTTTTATTTTTATTTTTATTTTTATTTTTATTTTTATTTTTATTTTTATTTTTATTTTTATTTTTATTTTTATTTTTATTTTTATTTTTATTTTTATTT